>SKTN01000408.1 GCA_007117945.1 Nitriliruptoraceae bacterium
GGAGGTGCTGGAGGTGCGGTGGATCGTCCTGGTGCCGGCACTGCTCGGGTTGCTGGTCGCGGCCTGCACCGGCCCGGTGGCCAGTAGCGAGCCCGTGACGCTGCGGGTCGTGATGGCCGACGACTGGGCGTCGGCCCCCCTGATCGGTGCGGCGATCGAGGACTTCGAGAGGGAGCACGAGGACGTCCGCGTCCAGTTGCACGGCTCGCCCTTCTCCCAGATCCCCGAGCTGGTCGAGGCCGCCGGTGAGCTCGACCAGCCCTACGACCTCGCGCACTGGCACGCCTTCGCCGCCGCCGCGGCCGGTTTCGCCGACCCCGTGGACGACCTCTGGGAGGCGTCCGGGCTCGATGCCGAGGCGTACCTGCCGGGTGCACTGCTCGACGTCACCTGGGACGGGCAGCGTGTCGGTGTCCCCCTGGACGTCAACGCCCTGGTGCTGATGGCCAACCGCGAGCTGTTGGCCGCCGCGGAGCTCAGCGAGGACGAGCTGGCCAGCACCGCAGGGTTCGAGGAGCGCGTCTCCGAGCTCGCCGCGCTGGAGGCGACCGACCACGCCATCACGGTCACCTCCAGCAGTTGGGCGGCCTACGGCTGGATCGTCGCCGGTGGGGGGCAGCTGCTGGAGCTCGCGCCCGACGGGACGGCAGCCCTCGACGGGCAAGGGTTGCCGAGCTTCACCTTCGACGACCCCGCGACGGTTGCGGCGATCGAACGGCTGGTGGCGTTGGTGGAGGCGGGTGACGCGCCGCCGCCGCTGGCGGTGGATCTCGCCCTCGACGCGGTGGCCGCCTTCGCCGATGGGCGCTCCGCGCTGCACGCCTCGGGCAGCTGGGACCTGCCCGTGACTCGCCGGGCCGTGCAGACCGAGGTGGCGGTGGAGGACATCGCGGTCCTCGCCCTACCCCAGGAGGACCCTGCTGCGCCCCGCACCGTGCTGGGTGGCTCCAGCCTGTTCGTCCCCACCGAGGCGGAGCACCGTGAGCTCGCCTTCGAGCTGATGCTGGCGCTCACCGACCTCGAGCTCGGGCTCGCCCTGACCGAGCAGGAGGGCCGGCTGCCCGCGCTGCGCGAGGCCTACGCGGACCCGATGTTCGCGACCTCCCCCGATCTCGCGGCCTTCGTCGAGCAGCTCGAGCACGCCCAGGTGATGCCCCTGATCGCCTACCCGGAGGTCGCCACGGCCTTCCGTGACGGTCTCGACGCCGCCCTCTCGGGCCGCAGCACCCCGGCGGCGGCGATGGCGCAGGTCCAGGCCGTCGCCGAGCGATGGGTGGCCGAGCAGTGAGTCGGCAGGGGTGGTGGTCCAGCCGGGCCGGGCTGCTCCCGAAGGTGCTGGCCGCCTTCCTCGCGGCGCTGGCCATCGCGAGCCTGGTGACCACCCTGCTGGAGACCCGCCTCACCCGCCAGCAGATCGAGGAGCAGGCCATCACCCTGTTCGGGGAGGCCGGTGACGTCCTCGACGCCCGCCTGTCGACCGAGGCCGTGCGGACCAACCAGCTCATGTCCACGGTCTCCCAGCAGCTGTTCGCCGATCCCCCCGGTCCCGGTGTCGACCCCGACGATCTGGCACGACGCGCCCTGTCGGTCGTGCGCACCACCGATCCCGACCTCGAGCTGGTCGGGGTGGTCGAGGCCACCAGCGGGCAGGTGCGCACCCTGGGGCTGCCGTCGCGGCACGGCGTGGCTCCTCCCGTGCCCGAGGAGGCGCTGGCGGTGGCGCGGCGGGCGACCTCCAGCCAGCGCATCGTGCCCCTGGACGGCGGGGGCTACGGGCTGGTGTACGTGCTGTCGATCGAGCGGTTGGGGGCGGGGCCACGGCTGCTGGTCGCGGGGTTCCCCCTCAACAGCGTCGCCGCGCGCCGCTACCTCGAGCAGACCGGCGTCGACCAGGTGGAGCTGGTGGTCGACGGCGCTGTGGTGTCGCGGACCGGTGGCAGCCACGAGGGGGAGGACCCGGCCGGGGAGTGGCAGCGCACCCGCCAGACCCAGCGTCTGGACGACGGGCAGCTGGTGCGCTACGTCGCCCTCGGGGCGCAGCGCCCCTGGGACACCCCCGCTGCGATCGGGCTGATCAGCGATGACCCCCTCTCCACCCTGGACGGTGCCCTGGCGCGCACCCGTGGGTCCATGCTGCTCCTGCTGCTGGCGGTGGGCGGTGGGCTGGCCTACGCCGTCGCACAGGTGTTCACCCGTCCCCTGGTGAGCCTCACCGCGACGGCCACCGCGATCGCCGGCGGGGACCTCGACCGCTCCTTCGACGTCGATCGGGGCGACGAGATCGGCCGGCTCGCCGGGGCCCTGGAGCGCATGCGCCGGGGGCTCAGGGCCCAGCTGCTGGTGATCCGACGGCAGGCCCACGCCCTGCAGGACGCCGCGCGGCGGGTGGTCGCGGTCCAGGACGCGGAACGCCAGCGCATCGCCCAGGACCTCCACGACGGCATCCAGCAGCAGCTGGTGGTCCTGCGGATGCAGGTCGGGGCGGCCCGACGGGAGCTCCAGGACGATCCCGATCGCCTCGACGAGGTGACCGAACGACTGAACGTCTCGATCGACCACCTGCTCGACCAGCTGCGCTCCACGGGCCAGCAGCTGTTCCCGGCGATCCTGCGCGACCGGGGGCTCGGACCTGCGCTGTTCAGCCTGTCCGCCCGGCTCGAGCTGCCGGTGGAGCCGAGCTTCGCCCCGGAGCCGCTCCCACGGCTCGACAGCGAGGTGGAGATCAACGCCTACTTCCTGGTCTCCGAGGCCGTGCTCAACGCTGCCAAGCACGCCGAGGCCAGCCGGGTCCGCATCGATGTCCGCGTGGACGACGAGTACCTCTACGTCCACGTCGACGACGACGGCGTGGGCTTCGACCCCCACGGCGGCGGGCACCGGGGCGGGTTGCTGCACATGCGGGACCGGGTCCAGGCGCTCGGTGGCGTACTCGACGTGACCTCGGCACCCGGCGAGGGCACCCGTGTGGACGCGACCTTCCCCCTCGAGGGCCGGCGCGGCTCAGTCGTGGGAGCGCTGCAGGTAGAACAGGACGGCGGCGACCCGGCGGTTGAGGTCGATCTCCTCGGCGAGCCCGAGCTTGCGGAAGATCGCGTTGGTGTGCTTCTCGACGGAGCGGTCGGTGATGGACAGCTCCCGGGCGATCGCCGCGTTCCCCCGGCCTGAGGCCATCAGGCTGAGGACCTCGAGTTCCCGCGGCGTGAGGCCGGCCAGCTTCGAGGCGCTGCGCCGACGCTGCGCCTCCAGCAGCGCCTCCACGATACGGGGGTCCAGCATCGAGCCGCCCGCGCGCACCTCGTCGATGGCCTGCAGCAGCCGGTCGGCGTCGCCGAGGCGCTCCTTCAGCAGGTAGGCCACACCGTCGGAGCCGTCCTTGAGCAGCTCGAGGGCGTACTCGGGGTCGGCGTGCTGGGACAGCACCACGATCCCGACACCGGGGTGTTCACCGCGCACGTGGTGGGCCAGATCGATGCCCTCGGTGGTGAACGTGGGCGGCATGCGGATGTCGAGGAGCACGACGTCGGGAACGTGGTCGTCCAGCAGCTCGATCAGCTCCGGTGCCGAACTCGCCGTGCCCAGCACCTCGATCCTGGGGTCGGCCGCGACGGCTGCCCGGGCGCCCTCGCGCACGAGGTAGTCGTCCTCGGCGATCAGCAGCCGGATCCGCTCGCCCTCCACCTGCGCACTCTCCCGCCCCGTGGGTCCGTCGCGGCAGCGTACGCGCACCTGGTCCCACCGCGTGGTGGTACTAGCACCACCCTCACAAGAGCGGTGAAGGCACGGTTGGTTCCCGCACCCAGGTGCGGCATCCTGATGGAGACGCCTCGAGCACCACGGCCCGACGGGGGGTGGCCGTGGCGCTCGGGGCGTCGTCTGCGCTCGAACCGTCTGCGCTCGAACC
>SKTN01000202.1 GCA_007117945.1 Nitriliruptoraceae bacterium
CATGTACGAGCGCATCACGGGGGAGAACCCCTACGAGGTGCCGATGCGCATCTACCCCGCCCCCCACTACACCATGGGCGGGCTGTGGGTGGACTACCACCTCCAGACCACGATCCCCGGGCTGTTCGCCATCGGGGAGGCGAACTTCTCCGACCACGGCGCGAACCGCCTCGGAGCCTCGGCACTGATGCAGGGCCTGGCCGACGGGTACTTCGTCCTGCCCTACACGATCGGTGACTACCTCGCCCCGCAGCTCGGGTCACCGACGGCCGACACCTCCTCGGCGGCCTTCGAGGCGGCAGAGCAGGACGTCCGTTCGCGCATCGACCACTACCTGTCAGTCAACGGCACCCGGTCGGTGGACCACTTCCACCGCGAGCTCGGCAAGATCCTGTGGGACTACTGCGGCATGGGTCGCAACCAGGCCGGGCTCGAGAAGGCGCTCAGCGAGATCCCGGCCCTGCGCGAGGAGTTCGAGTCCGATGTGCGGGTGCTCGGCAGCGCCGACTCCCTGAACAGCTCCCTGGAGAAGGTCGGGCGCGTGGCCGACACCTTCGAGCTCGCGGAGCTGATGTGCCGCGACGCCCTTGTCCGCGAGGAGTCCTGCGGCGGTCACTTCCGCGAGGAGCACCAGACCGACGAGGGTGAGGCCGAGCGCGACGACGACAACTTCGCCCACGTCACCGCGTGGGAGTGGACCGGCGACGCGGGGAGCCCCACCGAGCACCGCGAGCCCCTGGTCTACGAGGAAGTGCAGCTGTCCACCCGCAGCTACAAGTGACGATCCCAGCCACCCGCCCGACCGGCGCGGATGCTGCGCACGGAGGACCGACACCGTGAACCTGACCCTCAGAGTGTGGCGACAGGCCGGACCCGACGCTCCCGGCCGCTTCGAGACCTACGAGGCGCGCGACGTCAGCCCGGACTCCTCCTTCTTGGAGATGCTGGACCTGGTGAACGAGGAGCTGATCGCCCAGGGCGAGGTGCCGATCGAGTTCATGCACGACTGCCGCGAGGGCATCTGCGGCACCTGCGGGATGATGATCAACGGCCAGGCCCACGGGCCCCAGGCCCTGACCGCCACCTGCCAGCTCCACATGCGCACCTTCTCGGATGGTGACGAGATCGTGCTGGAGCCCTGGCGGGTGTCGGGCTTCCCCATCATCAAGGACCTGGTGGTCGACCGTTCGGCCTTCGACCGGATCATCGAGGCCGGTGGCTACGTCACCGTGGACACCGGCTCCGCGCCCGACGCGAACCTGATCCCGATCCCCAAGGAGACCGCGGACCTGGCCATGGACGCCGCGGCCTGCATCGGTTGTGGTGCGTGCGTGGCGGCGTGCCCCAACGGGGCGGCGCAGCTGTTCACCTCGGCGAAGATCTCCCAGCTCAACCTCCTGCCCCAGGGCCAGCCGGAGCGCTACCAGCGCACCCTGGGCATGGTCGAGGTGATGGAGGAGCACTTCGGCTCCTGCACCAACATGGGCGAGTGCGAGGCGGCCTGCCCCAAGGGCATCTCGATCGACTTCATCGCGATGATGAACAAGGACTACCGCAAGGCGACCTTCGCTGGCCGCAAGGCCGGCTGAGCCGGACACCGGTGCACGCCTCCCGCCCGCCTAGGCTCCCCCGGGTAGCCGGCACCGGGAGGTAGACGTGGTCGACGAGCGCACCAGCATGAGCGGGTTCCCCCTGGACCCGGTGTACGGCCCCGACCACCTCGACGGCTTCGATGCCGAGGCACAGCTCGGTGAGCCCGGCAGCTACCCCTTCACCCGCGGGATCTACCCCACGATGTACCGCGGCCGCCCGTGGACGATGCGCCAGTACGCCGGGATGTCCACCGCCGCGGAGTCGAACCGGCGCTACAAGTACCTGCTGGAGCAGGGCACCACGGGCCTGTCCGTGGCCTTCGACCTGCCCACCCAGATGGGCTACGACTCCGGTGCCCCCCTGGCGGCGGGCGAGGTCGGCAAGGTCGGGGTCGCGATCGACACCGTGGAGGACATCCACGCGCTGTTCGACGGCATCCCGCTCGGCGAGGTCTCCACCTCGAT
The DNA here is from genome assembly GCA_007117945.1 of Nitriliruptoraceae bacterium. Lineage (GTDB taxonomy): Bacteria > Actinomycetota > Nitriliruptoria > Nitriliruptorales > Nitriliruptoraceae > T1Sed10-7. The sequence continues at coordinate 2,058 of SKTN01000202.1, forward strand.
GACCATCAACGCACCGGCGAGCCTGCTGCTGCTGATGTACCAGATCGCCGGGGAGGAGCAGGGGGTCGAGCCGGCGGCGCTGCGCGGCACGATCCAGAACGACGTGCTCAAGGAGTACATCGCCCGGGGTACCTACATCTACCCCCCCGCGCCGAGCCTGCGCATCATCGCCGACACCTTCGCCTACTGCGCGGCGCACCTGCCCAGGTTCAACACCATCTCCATCTCCGGCTACCACATGGGGGAGGCCGGGGCCACGCCGGTGCAGGAGATCGCCTTCACCCTGGCGGACGCGATCGCCTACGTGGAGGCGGCGCTGGACGCCGGGCTCGACGTGGACGCCTTCGCGCCGCGGCTGAGCTTCTTCTTCGTGGCACGCTCGACCCTGCTGGAGGAGATCGCCAAGTTCCGCGCCGCACGCCGGCTGTGGGCCTCGATCATGCGGGACCGCTTCGGCGCCACCGACCCCAAGAGCCAGATGCTGCGCTTCCACACCCAGACCGCAGGGGTGCAGCTCACCGCCCAGCAACCCGAGGTCAACCTCGTGCGGGTCACGATCCAGGCCCTGGCCGCCACCCTGGGCGGCACCCAGAGCCTGCACACCAACAGCTTCGACGAGGCCCTGGCACTGCCCACGGAGAAGAGCGCCCGCCTGGCGCTGCGGACCCAGCAGGTCATCGCCCACGAGACCGATCTCACCGCCACCGCGGATCCCTTCGCCGGTTCCTACGCCATCGAGTCCCTGACCGACCGGATCGAGGCCGAGGTCCGGGGGTATCTGGAGCGCATCGATGAGATGGGCGGGGCGGTCGCCGCCATCGAGGAGGGCTACCAGAAGTCCGAGATCGAGCGCGCCGCCTACGACCTGGCCAAGGAGATCGACGCCGAGGAGCGCATCGTCGTCGGGGTGAACCGCTACCGCACGGGCGAGGACCCCCAACCGGACCTGCAGCGCATCGACGAGCAGATCCGCATCGATCAGGTCGCGCGCACCGATCGCGTCAAGGCCGCCCGCGACCAGGCGGCTGTCGATGCCGCCCTGGCCGAGGTGCGCGCGGCGGCCCAGGGCAGCGACAACCTGCTGCCGCCCATGCACACCGCGCTCAAGGCCCGGGCCACCCTGCAGGAGGTGTGCGACGTGCTGCGCGAGGAGTACGGCAGCTACATCCCCCGCGACGTGTTCTGAGCCGACGGCTCGGGCAGGGGGTCGGCTTCCAGGCGCCCTGCCATGGTCTGCGCCACCGCCATCAGGCCCGACCCGGGACGGATCATCACCCGGAAGCGGGTGATCCGACCCTGCTCGTCCAGGGTGAGGTGGTCGAGCCCCTCCACCTCACGGTCGCCGACGCGCGCGCTGAAGATCAGGGCCACGGTGCCCTCACCGTGGAGCTCGTCGATGTAGGTCAGCTGCTCCAGGGTCGCCTTGGCGTGGTGCAGCAGGTGGGCGACCACCTCCCGTCCCCGGTAGGGGCGGTGCACAGCGGGGGAGCGGAACTCCACCTCCTCGTGCAGCAGCGCGAAGGCCGCAGCCTCGTCGTCGGCCTCCACGGCCCTGCGGAAGGGGTGCATCTCCACGGCGCGCTCCCGGTCCGGTCGCCATCGCAGCGACCGTAGTCCGCACAGCCCCGCGGTACGGTGCCCGCGGCGACAGCACCCACCGAAGTCCAGGGAGGCCGGCAGCGTGGCGCAGCGGATCGTGATCCTCGGCGGTGGCCCCGCGGGCTACGAGGCCGCCCTGGTGGCCGACGAGCTCGGGGCCGAGGTCACCATCGTGGCCGACGAGGGCCTCGGCGGTGCCAGCGTGCTGTGGGACTGTGTGCCCTC
>SKTN01000027.1 GCA_007117945.1 Nitriliruptoraceae bacterium
GGCCTCAGCCCGACGTGCGTGCCGCCACCTCGGCGAGGATGGCCTCGACCAGTTCCTCCGTGGTGGCCTCGGTGGTGTCCAGCAGCAGATCTGGCCGCACCTCCTCGCGGTGCGCCCGCAACTGGGCGACCGCCAGCCCGCGGGTCCGCGAGCCCGCCTCGCGCTCGCGGTCGTCGAGGACGTCCGGGTCACAGATCAGGCCGACGTGCAGGACCTCGAGGCCCTCGGTAGCGGCGTGCAGGTCGGTGACCGTGCCGTGGTTGAACAGCGTGTGGTCCATCGCGACGTCCATCCCGGCCCGGGCCCAGGTCGCCGCCACGCGGTGCATACCGGCGACCAGCTCACGCCCCAGGGGCCCCCAGGTCACCCGCGGGTGCGCGGCGTCGGCTGGTGGGGCGCTCGGCAGGACCAGCTCGGCCCACCGGCGGGCGCTCGGCCCGAAGGCCGCGAGCGCCGCGTCCAGGCCGGCCTCCAGCAGCGGCCCGGAACGCACCTCGGGCCACGCGCGCTGCAGGCCGTGCAGCGTCGTGGTCCGACCGACCATCGTCGGCCCGTCCAGGACCACCACCATGCCCGTGTCGCTCACCGACGCCCACCCTCCTGCTGCTCGAACACCCGGAACACCTGGAACCCCCGCAACCCTTGGCACACCCGGAACACCTGGAACCCCCGCAACCCCTGGCCGCGGTCGACCCCCTGGCTTCCCCGGAACCTGCCATCCGACGGGTTCACAGCCCGTAGATCTCCGGCTTCGCCTCGCGCGACATCAGCAGCCCCACGAGCTCCCGCGGATCGTGCCCAGCGTGGCACACCGCTACGACGCCCTGGGTGATGGGCATCTCCACCCCCGCGCGCTCCGCGAGCCCGAGGAGGGCCCGCGAGGACTTGACCCCCTCGGCGACCATGTTCATCGAGTCGATGATGTCGGCCAGCGCCTCCCCACGACCGAGCCGCTCGCCCACGGTCCGGTTGCGTGACTGCGGCGAGGTACAGGTCGCGGCGAGGTCGCCGACCCCCGCCAGCCCGCCGAAGGTGAGGGGCTGACCACCGAGCGCCACCCCGAGCCGGGTCATCTCGGCGAGGCCACGGGTCAGCACGGCGGCCTTGGTGTTGTCGCCGTAGCCCATGCCGTGCGCCATACCGGCAGCGATGGCGATGACGTTCTTGACCGCACCGGCCACCTCGACGCCGACCTTGTCCTCGTTGGTGTAGACCCGGAAGTAGGGGGCCATGACCGCGGCCTGGACACGCTCGGCACGCCACAGCTCGGGGCTGGCGGCGACGGTGGCCGCAGGTAGCCGGGCGGCGCACTCACGCGCCAGGTTCGGACCGCTGACCACCACCACGCGGTCGGGGTCGCAGTCCAGACCCTCGGCGACGATCTGGCTGCCGAACCGCAGGGTGTCGACGTCCACACCCTTGATGAGGCTGACGAGCGTCGCGTCCGCCGGGATGGCCCCACCCCAGGAGCCGAGCTGCTCCTCGATGCCCACCGAGGGCACCGCGAGCACCACCACCTCGGCACCGTGCAGCGCCGCCTCCGGGTCGTCGGTGGCGCCGAGCCCCGCGGGCAGGTCCACCTCGGGCAGGTAGCCGGCGTTGGTGTGCTGCTCGTTGATCTCCCGCGCGACCTCGCTGCGGCGCGACCAGATCGTCACCTGCTCGCCCGCGTCCACGGCCATCGCCGCGAAGGCGGTGCCCCAGGAGCCCGAACCCATCACCGCGACCTGACCCACCCGATGCCTCCCACGCTCGCGAGCCGGTCGGCCACACTAGCTGGGACGGGGTGGTCACCGGGCTAGCCTGGCGGTATGCGCGCTCCCTCGGCTCTCATCCCGTTGCGGGTCCCCGGCGTGGGCAAGACGCGACTGGGGACGGTGCTCGCGCCCGAAGAGCGCGCCGCCTTGGCGGTGGCGATGCTGCAGGACGTGGTCACGGCCGTACGTGAGGGCGGCGTCACCGAGGTCGTGGTCGCTGCCGGCGGCCATGGCGCCGCCGAGGTGGCGGACCGGCTCGGGCTGGCGGTGGTCATGGACCCGCCGGGGTGCTCGGGGCTCGATGCAGCCCTGGCCGCGGCGGGGACCCGGCTCGGGCTGGAGCGCGACCTGCTCGTGATCGCCGCGGATCTGCCGCGGGTCAGCGGCGGCGACGTGGCAGCCGTGCTCGATGGCGACGCCGAGGTGGTGGTGGCGCCGACCTCGTCGGGGGGGACGGGCGCGCTGCTGCGCCGACCTGCTGCGGTGATCCCGACGGCCTACGGACCGGGCTCGGCGCAGCGCCACCTCGACCTGGCCCGCCGGGCAGGCGCGCGGACCGCGACCATCGACCGCGACGGCCTCTTCCACGACGTGGACACCTTCACCGACCTCGCGGCGCTCCACGAGGTGGAGCTCGGTGCGGCCACGGCCGCCCTGCTCCCCCGGCTCCTCGGCCGGCAGCGGGTGGCCGCCACGGGCTGACCGGCTGACCGGCAGCCCGACGCGGACGCAGCGTGCCGCCCTGCCGCCGGCCCCGCGGCCTACCCCGCACCCTCCTCGCGGTGGCGTGCGGCCTTGCGGGCACGGCGGCTGCGGCTGATGTAGAGCTCCGTGAGGATCGCGACGACGGCACCGATGACGAAAGCACCGAGCAGCAGCACGATCAAGGGCACACCGCCCACACTGCCGTCGCCGTCGGGTGCGGCCCGCACCGTGGTCTCGCCGAACACCCAGGAGAAGTCGACCCGCTGGCTGTTGGCGACGGCGAAGACCCCGAACAGCGCGGCGATCACGACGATCGTGATCCGGCCGAGCTGCTGGGTGAAGGGGGTCGGGGGATCCACATCCTCGGGAGGTGGTGCCGCTGCGTCGCCACCGGACGCCGCCCGTGATCCCGCCGAGGCCGGCGACGGTGAGGTGTCGCCACCCTGCGAGCGACGCGCACCACGGCCCGGGCGATCCGCTCCGGCGGCCTCGGAGCTCCCCCCGTCGCCCGACGACGGGCGCGAGGACCCTGCACCGCCGGCGCCGGACGCACCCGTGCCCGAAGCGGACCCGCCAGCGGCGCCGCCGGAGCCACCCGAACCGGACCCGCTCCCGGCCGCGCCGGACCCACCCGAACCGGACCCGCTCCCTCCGTCTCCCCCGGACCCGGCACCGCCGGGCGTCGCCCCGCTCCCCGGTGGCGGCGTGGGCGGCGCACGGTCCGGGTCGGGTGGCTGCTGGGCGGACATGGCGCCTCCTGAGGCGTGAGCGGTGACGGCACACAGCTATCCTGCCCGACCCGTCGCCAGGTCGCGAGGAGCAACGATGCCGCAGGGCACGATCAAGACCTTCGATACCGAGCACAGCACCGGCGTCCTGCTCGACGATGGGCTCAAGGAGCACCCCTTCGACCGTGAGGCCTTCGTCGCCTCGGGTCTCCGGGAACTGCGGATCGGTCAGCGGGTGCGCTTCGAACTCCAGGGCGACGCCGACGCTCCCCGGGTCAGCCACCTCAACATCGTCAGCCTCTGACCCTCGCGGGCCCGGGGCCCATCCGCCAGCGGCCTCGCCTCAGGCGGCGTGCTGCGGCAGTTCGTCCAGCACCGCGGCGGTACGGGCGAACAGTCCCTGGCCGTGGTCCAGCCCCTGCTCGTCCGACCACTGCCGGGTCTGCTCCAGCACCTCCCGCAGCCGCGCCACCAGCTCCGGCGCGGTCGCGGTGTGCTCGGCCAGCACCGCGCTGACGACCTTGTCGGGGTCCATCTCCACCAGCTCACGGATCAACCGGTCGGGGTCGGGCTCGTCCCGCCAGGCCAGGGCGCAGGCGGCCGTGAAGTCCGTGGACTCGAAGTCCGCATCGCTGGCGATCACCGCGAGGTGCATCAGCGCCTTGGCGGAGAGGCGGTCCTCGTCCGCGATCGCCGCGACCACCTCGGCGTACTCACCGAGTTGCTCCTCGCTGAGGATCGGCGCGTGCAACTGGAGGCGCTTGGCCCGCACGGGCACGTTCTGATGGACCTCGAGGTCGTCGGGCGTGTCACCTTCGGCCAGCCACTCCTTGAGGGGCCGCGCGGTCTCCCAGTACGACTCGGGATCGCCCTCACGCACGCTGGCACGGTTGGCCAGGGTGCGTGCCGGGTCGACGGAGTAGCTGACGTAGCCCCCACCGAGCTCCGCGACCCGTGTCCGGGCGTGCTCCAGGGACACCCATCCGCTGACCCGCTTGGCGTTGGCGTAGACCCCGGGGGCGCCCTTGTCGAAGGCACTCGGCGGGCCGTACAACCCGGAGAGGTCCGCGCGCGTCCGCAGCCCGTCCTCCTCGATCAGCGGCAGCCGCTTCGGCAGGGTCAGGTGGTGCACGGTGACACGGGCCACGGGTTCCTCCGGCGGGACGGTTCGCACGGCGAGCGATCGCGCGCAACGGGGCGCCAGGGTAGTGCCCCTAGGCTCGCCGGGTGCCCCGGTTCCCCGCGCAGCCCGCCACCCCCGCCCCCGCCACACTCGCCGCGCTGGCCGGCCGGGGGCCCGCTCCTCCCGTGCCCGGCACCACCACCCGGGCCCCCACCACCGACGACCTGGAGCGGGTGGTCGCGCTGTTCGCCGCGGCGGGAAGTGGCCGGGGCAGCGACGCCCCGACGCTGCGCCGCGAGGATCTGCGGACCCGGTGGCTGCTCCTCGACACCCTCGACGACGCCGTCCTGATCGCGCCGGTCCCCGACGACGGTCCCCTCCTGGCCTACGGCAGTGCCCCCGTGGACGTGGAGGTGGCTCCGAGCACCGGCCAGCTCGAGGCGGTCGTCCACCTCGAGGGGGAGGTCCACCCCGGCCACCGCGGGCACGGGCTCGGCACCTTCCTCCTCGACCGGGCGGTGGCCACGGGACACGCTGCACTGACCGCCGCTGCGGATGCGGACGCGCACACCGACCCAGACCCCGACACCGAGGTTTCCCCCCACCAGGCCCTGGTCCGGGTGCGTACCGCGCTGGTCGACCCCACGCCGCAGGAGCACGCCTGGTTCGCGGACCGCGGCTTCACCCCGGTCCGCCACCTGCTCGAGCTCCGGCTGGACCTGCACGCCCCACCGCCGACACCGAGGTGGCCGTCGGGGGTCACGGTGCGCACCTTCCGGCCGGGGGCGGACGAGGACGTCCTGTGGCGCACCCACCAGGCGGCCGTCGCCGACGTGCCCACCCACCTGCCCATCGGCCGCGACGACTTCCTCCACGACCGTGCGCCCGGCGACGACCCGGAGCTGGTCCTGCTCGCCGAGCACGGTCACCCCGCCCCGGAGGTGGTCGCCGTCGCCGTGTGCCGGGCCGGCACCGACTTCGCCGCTGAGGAGGGGTGGGTCCGCGACCTCGGTGTCCTGCCCGCCTGGCGCCGTCGTGGGGTGGCGATGGCGCTGCTGCGCCAGGCCTTCGCCGCGTTCCGACAGCGGGGGCTGACGGGTGTCGCGCTGGAGGTCGACGACGTGACCCTCGACGGCGCGGTCGCCCTCTACCGCCGCGCCGGGATGCGGGTCACCCACCGCACCGACGTCCTGGAGCGCACCACCCCGGTAGCCCGGCCCGGCCCCCACTGAGCCCGGCGTCAGCCGGACGTGGCCGTCAACCGCGGATCGGCGGCGTCAGCAGCCTCCACCTCGTCACGGCGGATGCCCAGGAGGAACAGGATCGCATCGAGGTAGGGGACGCTGACCGCGGTGTCGGCCTGCTCGCGGACCACGGGCTTGGCGTTGAAGGCGATACCGAGGCCGGCGGTGGCCAGCATGTCCAGGTCGTTCGCGCCGTCACCGACGGCCACGGTCTGCTCCACGGGGACGTGCTCGGCGGCGGCGATGCGCCGGAGCACCTCGGCCTTGCCGGGACGGTCCACGATCGTGCCGAGCAGCCGTCCGGTGATCACCCCGTCGACGATCTCCAGCTCGTTGGCCACGGCGTGGTCGATGTCGAGCTCCGCAGCCAGGCGGTCCGTGATCGCGGTGAACCCCCCGGAGACGATGGCCACGGTGTAGCCGAGCCGCTTGAGGGTGCGCACGAAGGTCCGGGCGCCGGGGGTGAGGCGGACGGTGTCACCCACCTCATCCAGCACGCTCGCGGGCGTGCCGGCCAGCCGTGCGACCCGTTCCCTGAGCGAGGCCTCGAAGTCGAGCTCCCCGGCCATGGCCCGGGCGGTGATGTCGGCGACCTCGTGCTCGCAACCGGCGCGGGCAGCCAGCAGCTCGATCACCTCGTCCTGGATCAGGGTGGAGTCGACGTCCAGCACGACGAGCCGTTTGGCGCGCCGCTCCAGGTTCTGGCGCTGCAGCGAGACGTCGACGCGGTGCTCGCGTGAGGCGTCGACCAGGGCGGTGCGCATCCGGTCGAGGTCCCCGTCGAGCACGGTGAACTCGAAGGCGGTCACGGGCTCCCGGGCCAGGCGCACGATCCGGTCGATGTTGCCGCCCGCCCGGGCGATCGCGCCCGTGACCGCCCGCAGGGCCCCGGGGGGCAGCGGCTGGCCGATCACGGTCACCACGGAACGCACACACGGCGCCGGCGGGTCCTCCGCCTCCACCACCTCGAAGTCCAGGGTCAGCCCCTGCTCCCAGCCGTGGAAGAGCAGCTCCTTGAGCACGTCGTCGGAGCCACCGAGCCCGATGGACAGGTCCAGGGTCAACCGGCCGCGGACGACCACCTGCTCCATGTCGAACAGCTCCGCACCGGAGCCCTCGAGCACGCCGAGCAGCCCGGCGGTGATCCCCGGCCGGTCCCGCCCGGTGCACCGCACCAGGATCGTCCGCGTGTGGTCCTCCATCGCGGCCGAGCCTAGCGGTGGTCACGCCTGCAGCCGGCCCACGTAGGCTGCCGCGCCATGGTCACCTCCAACCCGGCACTCACCCAGCTCGGCGGCAACCGGCTCGCGGGCGTGCAGACCCTGGCCAACCAGCTGCGTGCCGACGGGCTGCCGCTGTACGACTTCGCCATCGGCGATCCCGACGAGCCCACACCCGAGGTGATCCGCACGGCGCTGGTCGAAGCCCTCGGACCTGTCAGCCGCTACCCCACCGCGGCGGGGCAGCCGGCCCTGCGCACGGCGGTGGCCGGATGGTTCTCCCGCCGACACGGCGTGGACGTCGACCCCGACACCGAGGTGATCCCGACCTCGGGCAGCAAGGAGGCGATCTTCCACCTGCCCCTGGCGGTGCTCGATCCCCAGGGTCCACGCCGGCACGTGCTGTGGGGTGAGCCGGGCTACCCCACCTACGCCAGCGGCACGGTGTTCGCCGGCGGGGTCTCCGACCCCGTGACGCTCACCCCCGAGGCCGGCTGGCGCCTCTCGCTGTCACAGCTGCCACCCGAGCGCCTGCAGCGCGCCTGCATCGCCTGGCTCAACCACCCCCACAACCCCACGGGCGCGATCGCCGACCTCGACTGGTACCGGGAACAGCTGGCCGTAGCCCGGGCCCACGACCTGCTGGTGGTCTCCGACGAGTGCTACCAGGAGATCTGGTTCGACGAGCCGGCGCCCTCGCTGCTCGAGGCCTGTGACGGCGACCGCACCGGTGTGCTGGCCGTGGTGTCGCTCTCGAAGCGCTCGGGGATGACCGGCTACCGCTCGGGGGCGATCGTCGGGGACCCGGAGCTGATCGCGCGCCTGAAGGTCCTGCGCCCCCACGTCGGCACCGCCTCGCCCGACTTCGTCCAGGCCGCCGCGATCGCCGCCTGGAACGACCAGTCCCACGTCGACGAGCGGCGCGAGGTGTTCCGTGCCAAGCGGGCGGTGCTCCTCGACCACCTCGACCGGCACGGCATCGAGGTGTCCGGCTCCGAGGCCACCTTCTACCTGTGGCTGCGGGCGCCGGGCGGGGACGACGCCGCCTACGCCGAGGCGCTGCTGCACGAGCGCATCGTCACCTCCCCGGGCCGCGCCTTCGGCCCCGGTGGCGCCGGGTGGCTGCGCCTGGCCCTGGTACCCACGGTGGAGGGCTGCCGCGCCGCCGCGGCCGCCTGGGCCGCAGCGATCGAGGGTGGCCGGCTACCGCAGGCCTGAGCGGCGTTCGCGCCGGCGCTGGACACGGCGCTGCACGGCGGAGGCCGACAACCCGCCCATGTAGACCAGGGCGAAGGCCGTCAGGCCGAGCGCGGCGGCCAGGAAGGCCTCGGTGCCCACGGGCGCCCCGAGTTCGGGCGATCCCCCGACGCCGGCCTCGGAGGGCCAGGGCCACAGCACCCGGACGCTGCCCACCATCAACCCGATCAGCGCCGCCAGCACCAGGTCGTGGGCGCGGACGAGCAGCCAGTTGAGCACCGTGGAGAAGGCCGCGAGCCCGAGCACGCATCCCAGCGCGAAGATCGTCAGGACGCCGAGGTCACGGTCGGCCGCCGCCGCGACCACCGCCGGGTACAGCCCCATCAACAGCAGCAGGAAGGACCCGGACACCCCGGGAAGGATCCACGCCGTCACGGCGACGGCACCCCCCAGCGCGAGGAACAGCAGGTTCGGTTCCTCGACCACGCCCGAGGTGAACCCCAGGGCGACGAAGGTGACCGCCGCGGCCAGCAGTGCGACACCGAGGTGGATGCCACCGGGCTCGCGCAGCCGACGGGAGGCGACCACCGCCGCGCCGAGTACCAGGCCGAGGAACACCGACGACATCTCGACCGGCTGCTCCTCGAGCAGTGTCGAGAGGGGCCCCACGACGGTGAACAGCACCGTCATCATCCCGACGCCGAGCACCGCCACGAACAGCCAGTCGATGGTCAGCAGCGCCCGCCACGCGTCGCGGGGTCGGGCCCGTACCAGCAGGGAGAGGGTCCGCGCGCCCTGGCGGACGTTGGCCACCAGCCGCTCGTAGATGCCGGCGACCAGGGCGACGGTGCCGCCGGAGAAGCCGGGGACCACCTCTGCGGCGCCCATCACCCCACCGGTGACGAAGGTGCCGACCAGCGCGGCGGGGCGGCGCATCGGAGCCATCGCCTCGACGGGACGTTCCCCGACGAGCTCCTCGAGGGGGAGCTCACCGTCGGGGATCTCGTCAAGGGGGTCGAGGGAGATCGGGCCGTCGTCACCGCTGTCGTCGGTCACCTCCGCGCCAGCGCCCGCGTCATCACGGCGCTCGTGCGCCGGCTCGGGCTGCTCGTCATCGGTGGCCATGGGTCCCTCCGACCGCCAACGCTACCCGGCGCGACCCCGGTGCAGGACGCGCACGGCCCCTGCGCCGGCCACCGGAACCCGCCCCGGCCTCAGGTCGCTGTGCGGAGCCCCTCGAGCTGCGGCAGGGTCCCCATCGGCTGCACCTTGGGCACGACGCTGGTACAGCTGCGGCCGGGCAGCGCCCCGTGGAGCGCATCCACGGCGCCGTCGGTCAGCAGGTAGCGGACCCGTCGTCCCTCCCGCACGGGGGTGACCAGACCGGCCTCACGGAGCACCTTGAGGTGGAACGACATCCGGTTGGCAGGGATGTCGAGGTCCTCCTCGAGGTCGCAGTGGCAGCGCTCGCCGCAGTCCGTGAGCCGGTCGAGGATGGCGAGCCGGCTGGGATCGGCGACGGCCTTGAGGAGCCGGAGCCGCGCGTCGACGCTGCTGTCGGTCAGGGTGGTCACGTCGGTGGACACGTCGTGTTCATCCCGGCTCCGGGCGGACGGACCCCGAGCCTGGCCTCGGAGGGTAGCCCGGGGAAAGGACCGTGGGCCCGGGGGCGAAGGTCACCCGCCGGCGGGCCGAACCGCACGTCTCAGCCCCGTGGACCGTGCTCGCGACTGACCTCGATGGTGAGGTGGTCGGCGTCCTCGACGCCCCGCAGGGGGCTGGTGAGCCCCCGCAGGGTGCTGGCGACCACCGTGTGGGCGAACCCCCGCAGGGGCACCTCCCGACCGCCCGCCTCCAGGCGGACCACATCGGGCCCGAGCTCGGCCTGCCGCTGCTGGAGGTGGTCGAGGACCGTGGTGACGTCGTCGTCGGTGAAGCGCGCGCCGTGGCGGACCACCTCGAGCACCACGGGGTCAGCGACCTCCCGGGGCGCGTTGCCCGCAGCGGTCACGCGCACCTTGGGCCAGGCGCTCGCGCTGAAGCCCTCGAGCAGCACCACGTCGCCGCGCAGGCCCGTGAGCAGCTGGGGCAGGGGATCACCGCCACCACCCGTGAGCTCGATGCGCCCGTTGGGCCCGATGACGACCACGGGGTCGGCGCCCGCCGCACGGACCCGCTCGCTGTTGGAGTCGGGACGGCCCGGTTCGAAGCCGTGGGGTGCGTGCTTGACATAGGCGACGCGCAGGCCCTTGGCGACACCTGCGGCGGTGACCTGCTCGGCCAGCAGGGTCTTCCCGCTGCCGGAGTGCCCCACGAGGGCGATCACGGGCATGGCTGGCTCCTGGGAGGTGGCGGTCCCCCACCGGGGTGGATCACGGTAGTGCCCGGGCGCCGAAGGCGCCCGGGCACTACCGACCGGGTGGGTCCGATCAGACCTTCTCGATCTGCACCCGGCTGTCGAGGAACACCGTGCCACCACCGGCGTTGTCCACCAGGGGCATGTCGTCGAGCACGTCATCGTTGCGCCGCATGGCGTCGTTGACGTTGAACCCGCGCTTGGCACGCCGGTCGTCGCCGTGGACCTGGTCCCCGTCGACGTTGGAGGCGGTCATGTTGTGCAGCACCGGGGAGTACTCGCGCCCACCGGCCACCGCGTCGATCGCGCCGCCGGTGATGGTCCACTCGCCCACGCCCTGCTGGGTGTGGCCGAAGTGGTGGGTGCCCGCCAGCACCCCGGGACGCACCCGCGGGCTGATCTTGGCGACCCCCTCCGCGGACCCGCTGCGCGAGGCGATCCGGACCCGGTCCCCCGTGGTGATCCCGTACTCCGCGGCGTCACGCGGGTGGATCTCCACGTAGTTCTCGGGCATCGTCTCGATCGCCCAGTAGTCGTAGGCGGTACGCGCCTTCGTCCGGGTCGCGAGCCGGAAGGTCACCACGGTGAAGGGGTAGTCCGCGTCCTGCTCCGACAGCAGACGGCCGATGCCGTCCTCGGGCTCGCGGTAGGTCGCCCCACCCCAGCGGTCGCGGCCGGTCTGGGACTCCTTGGTGGTCGCCAGACCCTCGTGCCACATCTGCAGGGGCGCACGGTCGTCGAGCTCCACCCCGATGGTGTGCCGACCGTCGGCGTCCCAGGCGTCCTCGGGCGGGTCGAAGTACCCACCACGGGCGAGCACGGCCACGGCCCGTTCCCACTCCTCGTCGGTCATCACGTCGCGGTGCAGGGCCACGGGGAAGGTCGAGACGTACTCGATCTCCTCGGCAGGAGCCGGGTCCACACCGGCGTTGTGGGCGAAGTTCGCCACCCCGCGCACCGCGAAGTCCTCGGCCTTGAACAGCGGGAACCGCTGCCCGGCGTGGGGGCCCTCGGGGTCGCCGGGGATCGCGTCCTCACCGAAGCCGGGCAGGCCGAGCTTGAGCGCCGCATCGATGAGGAAGTTCTCCATCTGCATCGGACGACCGTCGTCGATCCGACCCGTCAGGGGCTCCACCACGGGCTGGCGGATCGCCGAGCCCCAGGCGGTGACGGCACCGACCTGCTGGCCCATGAACCCGTACTGTCCGTCCAGGAACATCACGTCCGGGACGATGTAGTCGGCGTAGATCGAGGTCTCCGAGATGGTGGTGTCCACGGAGATGAACAGCGGGATCTTGTCCGGGTCGGAGAAGGTGTCCTCGAACCGGATACCGCCGGGCACGGAGTGGCGCTGGTTGATGAAGTAGTTGATCCAGATCTTGACGTCGTAGGGGTAACTCGAGTGGGCTGCCGCGATCGCCTCGGTGGTGATCCCGGCGTGGGTGAAGGGGAACCAGGGCCGGGTCGAGGGGTAGCCGTCACCGTTCTCCTCGAGCTTGCGCCGGAACTCCGTGGTGTCCTCGTAGGCGATGTCGCTGCGGGCGTCGATCCGCGAGACGTGGGCCCCGCTGACCACCGGTGCGTCCTCGATGGTGGCGAGGTCGTACAGCCCGCTGTTCCACCCGGGGCCGCTGGAGTTGCGGACCACGCCACCCTTCCAGTTCATGTTCCCGATCAGCATGTTGAGGCTGTTGATCGCGAGCCCCGCGTAGATGCCCTGGGAGTGCATGGTGGCCCCGCGGTAGCTGGAGGCCGTGGCCCTGCGACCGTGGCTGACGAACATCTCCGCGAGCCGCTCGATCTCCGCCGCGGGCACGTCGCAGAGCTCGGACCACTCCTCGATCGACCGTGCGAAGGCCTCGTCGCGCAGCAGCTGCAGTGAGGACTTGACCGCCACCTCGGTGCCGTCGGCGAGCTCGATGGTGTCCTCCACGTACAGGTCACCGGCGTCGACGTCGAGGTGGGTGGCGAGCTGGCCGCCGTTGCGCACGACGAACTCGTCGCCACCGATCCCGACGTCCTCGGCCCGGACGAAGTTGCCCCTGCGCTCGTGGTCCTCCTCGGTGATGACGAGGTAGGCGGAGTTGGTCCAGGTGGGCTCGCCGTCGGCGTCGGCCGCGGCCCGGGAGGTGTTCTCCAGGTAGCCGACGTCCTCACGGCCGTGGTCGAGGATCCACTGGATCATGGCGAGCACCATGGCGGCGTCGGTGGCCGGCTTTATGCCCACCCACTCGTCGGCGTAGTGCCGGCCGTGGGGGACGTAGGGGTCGACGAGCACCAGGTAGCCGTCACCGTCGGCGTGCCGGTTGGCGAGGATCGGCGCGGAGGTGTTGACCGCCGGCTTCCACCCCCCACCGAGGTTCACACCGAACAGCATCATGAACTCGCCGTTGACGATGTCGCCGAACAGCTGGTTGGTGATCGAGACGTCCTCGACGTAGCGGCCGGTGGTCAGGTAGTTGGCCACGTACCAGTTCATCTGGCACAGGTCGGTGTGGGAGACGTAGTTCGGCGAGCCGAAGGCCTCGAGGAAGCGCTGGATGAAGTTGCTCCGAGGCGTCTGGCCGCGACCGGTGTTCCACACCAGCCCGTAGCTCTTGGGACCGAGCTCCGGAGCGTCCTCGTCGATGGGGGTCTCGTTGTCGTTGACGGCGCGCAGCCCCTCGATCTCGCGGTCCTCGCCGAGGTGGCTGAACAGCTGGCCACCCTCGACGACGTCCTCGAGGAGCTGGTCCCAACTGATGACCTCGAACTCGCCCGAGCCGCGGGGCCCGGAGCGCTTCAGCGGCAACCGGATGCGGTAGGGGTCGTAGAGGTACTGGATCCCCGACACGCCCTTCATACAGAGCGTGCCGTTGGTCCTCAGCGAGTCGTCGAGGGAGGTCTCGAAGGGGATCGGCTTGTTCATCGTCGACGCGGGGTGGAAGGGGTTGCCGAACATCTGGCGGACCTTGCCCTCGCCGTCGACCAGGGCGCGTGTCCCGCACCGTGCGTCACAGGACAGACAGATCGAGTTGACGACCCGGTCGGCCGTCGGTCCCGTCGGGGAGGGTTCGCGGGGGTTGTAGGTCGGCAGGACGAGGTTGCGGATGGTCGCGTACCCACCTGCGGCACCCAGCGCCAGGCCACCGGCGACGCCGAGCATCCGGCGGCGGTCCTGGTCCTTGGCGAGCTGCAGCTCCTCCTCGGGCAGGGACTCGTCGACGTTGGCGGTGTTGTGGATCGCACCCCGGAAGGGCAGGAACCACAGGAGGGCGAACATCACCGAGGCGGCGAAGA
>SKTN01000100.1 GCA_007117945.1 Nitriliruptoraceae bacterium
CCTCCAGGCGCCCGGCCACCAGGGACCCGGCGACGCTGCCCGTCGCCAGCACCGCGGCCAGGGCGCCGTAGGCAACGGCCGGCAGGCCCATGGGCGCATCCTCGCCGACCACGAAGAGCACGAACACCCCGAAGTAGGCGGCGTTGGCGAGGTTGAGTGCCCCACCCAGCAGGGCGACGGCCCGCAGGGTGGGGTTGCCCAGGAGGTGCGCGATGCCCTCACGGACGTCCTCGTGCAGCCGCGCGGGTGGACGCGGCGCGGGACGGTAGGCCGAGGGCAGCCGGACCAGCAGCCAGGCCGTGACGAGGTAGAGCACGGCGGGTGTGAACAGCACCGCCGCACCAGCGACGCCGACCAGCACCCCCGCCAGCGGTGCGCCGGCGAAGTTGCGCAGCACCGTCTGCACCCCGATGAGCCGCCCGTTGGCGGCGCCGAGCTGCTCGCGGGCCACCACGTCGGGCAGCAGGGACTGGCTGGTGGTGTCGAACAGCACCTCACCGCAGCCCAGCAGCACCACGGCGAGGTAGAGCAGGGGCAGGCTGAGGTGGCCGGCCACGGCGGCCGTCCCGACGACCAGCAGCACCACCGCCCGGGTGCCGGCGGCGCCCACCAGCAGCCCGCGTCTACCGCGGCGGTCGGCCAGCGCCCCGGCGGCGAGGGCGAACACCAGCCACGGGAGGGTGAAGGCCGCCTGGATCCCACCGATCAGCGCCGGCTCCCGGGTGAGCTCGAGCGCCAGCAGGGGGGCGCCGACCAGGACCAGGCCGTCACCGAGGTTGGAGGTGGCGGCCGCAGCGAGGAGCCGGTGGAAGGGGCGGGGCAGCGACGGCATCGGACCACCTCGGTGTAGGATTCTGCAGAGGAAGTTCTGCGATAGCGCGACGGTACACTGCAGAGATATCTCTGCAAAGAGGATTCTGCGATCTCCGGGAAGGCGCCGCCATGCCGAGCGTTGACCGCACCGAGGAGTCGGAGGGCGCACGCCCTGAGGGGGCCGGTGCCACGCCGCCATCGGCCGGTGCGCAGCGCGCCGGAGGCGCAGACGGTGCAGCCGCGTCACCCGAGGAGGAGGCGTCGTCCGCGCAGCCGCCCCAACCGATGCCCGTCGACGCCTCGGCCCTCAAGGCCCTGGCCCACCCCCTGCGGCTGCGGATGTACGACCTGCTGGCCGACGGCGGTCCCGCCACGGCGTCCCAGCTGGCCGAGCAGGTCGGGGAGAGCAGCGGCACCACCAGCTACCACCTGCGGGTGCTGGCCAGGCACGGCTTCATCGAGGACGACCCCGAGCGTGGCGACCGGCGGGACCGGTGGTGGCGGACGCGCCCCGGGGGTTACAACCTCCACGGCAGCTCGCTGCTCGACGACCCGGCCAACGCCCCCGCGCTGGAGGTGGTGACGGACCGGGCCTGGCGGAGCAGCGCCGCGCAGCTCAGGACGTGGTACTCCGGCGCGTCGCGGTGGGAGACCCGGTGGCTCGATGCCACCGCCAACGCCACCCTGCGCCTGGAGGCCACCCCCCAGGAGCTCGCCACCCTGCGGGACGAGGTGTGGGAGGTGCTCGAGCGCCACCGGGCGCGACTGGGCGACCGGGACGCCCCCGACCAGTCCCGGCGGGTCGTGGTGCAGTTCCACGCCTTCCCCTTGGGTGAGCCGCCCGAGCCCGAGGAGGGTCGCGATGACCCCTGATCGCGGTCCCGGTGCCCAGGCCGATCTGGACCCCCCGACCTTCTGGGCACGCCTGCGCGAGGCCCTGGCCGGGGTCGACCCGTCGCGGCGGGTCCCGCCGCCGGGGGCACGGGCCGGTGCGGTGCTGGTCCTGGTCGAGGAGGCGGCCGAGGGCCTGCAGGTGGTCCTCACCCGCCGGCGTCGTGACCTGCGCTCCCACCCGGGGCAGCTGTCCTTCCCCGGTGGCCGACTCGATCCCGGCGAGAGCGTCGAGGAGGCGGCGCTGCGCGAGGCCGTGGAGGAGGTGGGCCTCGACGTCGACACCGTCGAGGTGGTGGGGACCGGGCCGGTGTTCTACATCCCGCCCTCGCGGTTCTGGGTCGCGCCGGTGCTGGCGCGGTGGCGTCGGCCCCACGGGCTCGACGAGAACCCCTGGGAGGTGGACGAGATCCTCCACGTGCCGCTGGAACGGCTGGTCGACCCCGACCGGTGGCGCCACGCGCCCCTGTCCCTCGAGGGCTCGACGTGGGCGTGGCAGCTCGACGAGGACCTGCTCTGGGGTGCGACCGCCGTCGTGCTCTCGGTCCTGCTCGACACCGCGGTGCCGGGGTGGCACGGCGGGATCGCACCCCACGAGCTCGGGGAGGAGCGGGCGGTCCGGCCCTGGGAACTGGTCCCCAGCAGGGGCCGTCGGGTCCGCCTGGCCGGGGATCTGCCCAGCATCCCCCAGGACGCGCTGTCCCACGTCACCCCGCAACAGCTGCGGGGTGTGCGGGACTGGCTGACACGCCACGGTGTCGGACCCCTGGCGCGTGCCGAGCAGGTCGGCCGTGCACTGGCCGATGCGGCCCGGCGGCTCCACGGGGAGGGCCTCGACGCGGTGCCCGTCACCGTGCTCGCCGGTCCCTCCAGCAACGGCGCGGGGGGCCTGGTGGCGGCGCGGCTGCTGCATGGTGCCGGTGCCGAGGTGCAGGTCCTCATGGCCGGTGCCCCCCGCTTCCCCGCGCAGGTGGCGCTGCTCGCGGCGGCAGGGGTGCGCATCCTCGACATCCCCGCCTCCGGGTCGGCGTCGCGGGACCTCCCGGCGTCGGGGGCGCTGCTGATCGACGCCCTGCTCGGTGTGGGCGCCGACCCGCCCCTGGCCGACCTGCCCCGTGCGGCCGTGCGCTGGTTGCGTCGCCACGATGTGCCCGTGGTGGCCGCCGAGCTCCCCAGCGGTCTGCACCCGGCCGACGGGCTACGGGGCCCCTGCGTCACCGCGGACGTGACCGTGGCCTTCGGTCTGCCCCTTACCGGCCTGGGGGCGGCGGTGACCCACGCCTACGTGGGTGATCTCTACCTCGCCGACCTCGGGGTTCCGCCGGCGGCCTGGCGGGCGGTGGGGGTGGAGCTCGGCGTGACCGCGCCCTTCGCCGACGGCCCCCTGGTGCGGTTGTGCGCCGGCCAGCGGGCCAGCGACGCCGGCACCCCCGATCAGGCCGTGTCCGGCGGTTGATCGCCCGGCACCCCGTGCGGGCGATGGCCGCGGTGCCCCGTGCGGGTGGTGGGGTTCGAACCCACACGGACCTCACGGCCCCGAGGGTTTTAAGCCCTCTGCGTCTGCCAGCTCCGCCACACCCGCGTCGCGGTCAGGGTAGGCGCGGGGCGGCCGGACAGGGTCCCGGCGCCGTACCGTGGGAGGCCCTGCACCCAAGGAGCGCCCGTGACCACCATCCTGGTCGAGACGAGCCAGCAGCGCGTCGACGTCACCGGCGCCGACCGCACCCGCTACCTCGAGGACGTCACCTCCCAGCACCTGCTGGACGTGCCCGTGACCCACGTGCGCAGCGCCCTGGTACTCGACGGCCATGGTGCCCCCTCGGCGATGTTCGACGTGGTCGTGCTGGGCGACCGCCTCGCCCTGCTCGCCCCCGACGCCGAGGTGGCGACCACCCTGGTGGAGGTGCTCGGTGGCCGGACCTTCCTGCTGGACGCACGCTTCGAGCGCCGGGACCACGCCGCCCTCGCCGTCCGGGGCGAGGACGCGTCCTCCACCGTCGCCGCGGCGGGCCTGACGGTGGTCGCGGGTCGGTGTCGGGTCGCAGGCGACCTGCTGCTCGTCAGCCGCCCCGAGGGGATCGATGTCCTCGGACCGCAGCCCGCGCTGGCCGAGGCGGCGGCCGCGCTGCGCGCCGCCGGGGCCGTCGAGGGCGACGCCAGCGACCTCGAGGACCGGCGCATCCGGCAGGGGGAACCGGCCTGGGGCCGTGAGGTGGTGGCACCCCACCTGCCCGAGGAGGTGGGGCTGCTCCCCAGCCACGTCCACCTCGCCAAGGGCTGCTACCCCGGCCAGGAGGCCGTGGCACGGATGTGGATGCTCGGCCGTCCGCGCCGTCGCCTCGCGGTGGTCCGCGCCACGGGCGAACTGGCGCCCGGCTGGCGCACCGGCACCGGACGAGCGCAGGTGGAGGTGACCAGCGTCACCTCCGACGGGCACCGAGCCCTGGCCTTCGTGCCCGCGGATGCCGCCCCCGGCGACACCTTCGGCGGTGCCGACGACGCCCCGGAGACGGCGGTCGTCGAGGTGGAACGGCTGGTCGGCGATGACCCGAACCCGCCCGGTCACGACCCCGCCATGGTCCGGCGGCGCGACCGTCCCCGCGGTCAGAGCTGAGCGATCGCCGTGAGCACCGCGTCGGCGTGGCGCTGGGGTTGAACCTTCGGCCAGACCGCGGCGACGGAGCCCTCGGCGTCGACCAGCACCGAGGAGCGGATGACCCCCTCGTACTCCTTGCCGTACATGCTCTTGCGCCCCCAGGCGCCGTAGCTGCGGATGACCTCCGTGTCCGGATCGGCCAGGAGCCGGTGGGGCAGGTCGTGCTTGGCGGCGAAACGTGCGTGACTGTCCACCGGGTCGGGTGAGATCCCGAGCACCGCGGCGCCGGCTTCCTCGAACTCGCGCCACTGGTCGCGGATGCCGCAGGCCTGGGTGGTGCAGCCCGAGGTGTCGTCGCGGGGGTAGAAGTAGACGAGCACGGGTTGGCCGCGCAGCGCGGAGAGCTGCACCTCGGTGCCGTCCTGGTCGGGCAGGGTGAAGTCCGGTGCGGCGGTGCCGACCTCGAGCATGGTGCTGCCTCCTCATCGGTGGGATGGGGCGGGGACGGCCCCGGGCTGGGCGGGATCTGCGGGTGCACGTCGGCGTCTGCGGTGCGCGGTCCTCCCTGCATAGCAGCTCGGGCCCGGGGGTGCCCGGTCGGGCTCCGGGCGCCGGTGCGGGGGCCGACAGCCGGTACGCCCCGGGGGGAACCAGTAGGGTCCGGCTGCAGAGCGGTGCTGGAACACGGCGCGGCGTGGTCGCGGAAGGTGCGGTGGGATGGACGAGAACATCGAGGTCTTCATCGAGGTGCCGATGGGGTCCCGCAACAAGTTCGAGTGGGACTTCCGGCGGCAGTGCTTCGTGCTGGACCGGATGCTGTTCACCGCGGTGCGCTACCCGGGGGACTACGGCTTCATCCCCGAGACCCTCGCCCTCGACGGTGACCACCTCGACGCCATCGTGATCCTCGGTGAGCCGTCCTTCCCCGGCTGTACCGTCAAGGCACGGGTGCTCGGGATGCTCGACATGAGCGACGACAAGGGCCCGGACGAGAAGATCCTCACCGTCGCCGACCACGACCCCCGCTGGCGCAGCCTGCGCTTCCTCGGTGACGTCCCCACCCACCTGCTCGATGAGATCGCCCACTTCTTCGGCATCTACAAGGACCTCGAGCAGAAGCTGGTGGAGGTGCGCGGGTGGGAGAACCGGGAGAAGGCCCTGCAGGTCATCGAGGAGGCCCGTGAGCGCTACCCGGGTCCCGAGGAGACCGTGCCCTACCCGCAGTAGCTGCGCCTGCCTGCGGCGCCACGGGCCGGAGGCCACCCGACGGAGGGTGTGCGCAGGTCACGGTGCCAGGGACAGCTGTGCCCGGTAGGGTGCGGGACCGAGCGGACCGACGTGGGATCCGCGCCGTGGCACGCCGGGGAGGTCCGCGGTGAGCGAGCAGGACGACCAGCCGAACGGTGCGACGCGGCCTGATGCCGGGGGTCCCTTCTCCGGCCTCGAAGGCCCCGAGGACCTGCTGCCGCAGGCTCAGCTCGCCGATCTCTCGACGCTGGAGACCGCCGAGCTGCGGGAGCTGCGTGCCCGCTGTGAGGCCGCCGAGGAGGGGGTCTCCTACGCCCGGCGGGTGCTCCAGGGGCGTCTGGACATCCTGCGCGCACGCCTGGGCGATCTCGGGGAGGACCAGGCCGAGGCGCTGCGCAACGCCCTGCCGGCCATCCTGGCGGACCAGGGGCACGTCACCGACCCGCTGCAGGCGCGCGCCACCCGGGTCCGGGTGCCCGCCGACGCGGAGCGCTATACCGCCGTCGTCGACGCCGTCCTGGCCGAGGAGGACCTGGACAGCCTCGACCAGGCCGTGCTCGCCGACCTCGACCGGGTGATCGAGCGGCTGGGCGGCGTGGAGCAGGAGCTGTCACGGCGCCGCCGCGAGCTGTTCACACGGATCGACGCCGTCCGTGCCGAGCTGGTCGCCCGGTACAAGGACGGACGCGCCGACGTGCGCGAGCTGCTGGCGTGACCCACAGGTCCGGGACGCACCGGTTCCTCGCGCGCCCACGGTGAGCTCCGTCGCGCGCCCCGGGCCCACCCCCTCCTCCGGCCCGGTGCCCCTGGCCGAGGTGACGCGGCGGTGCCGGCGCACGGGAGCCGAGGTCGTGGAGTCCAGCCACGCGGGGCACCTCGTGGTGTGCGGCCCCGACGGTCGTATGGTCGCCAGCCGCGGCGAGGTGGACCGGATCACCTTCGCGCGTTCGTCGGTCAAACCCCTCCAGGCCGCCGCCTGCCTGGAGATCCTGGCCGAGCACGGCGTCCCGGCTGACGAGCCGTCCCCGGAGGAGCTCGCCGTCGCCTGGGCCTCGCACCGCGGCGAGGGGCAGCACCTCGCCGCGGTCACCCGGCTGCTGGCACGCTCGGGGACCCCCGCCACGGACCTGACCTGTCCACCGGCCGTCCCCGAGGCCGACCCGGGGGCGACACCGTCGCGGCTGCAGCACAACTGCTCGGGCAAGCACGCGCTGTTCGCCTGGGCGGGCGCGGTGCTCGGTGTCCGGGGACCGGCGCTGCTCGACCCCGAGGGTCCACTGCAGCAGCGGGTGCTGGGCAGCCTCGCCGCCACCCTGGGAGCACCCGCCGCCATCGGGACCGACGGCTGCGGTGCACCGGCGGTGGCTGTCCCGCTGCACCGCCTCGCCGCGGGCTTCCGGGAGGTGGTGACCGATCCGCGCTCCGCGCGGGTCCGCGCCGCCGGGGCCGCGCACCCGCAGCTGATCGGGGGCGAGGGGCGGTTGGAGTCGGCCCTGTGCGCCGCGGGGGTGACCGCCAAGGTGGGCGCGGAGGGGGTGTACGCCGCGGCGTGGACCGATGACCGGCACCGGGCGTGGTCGCTGGCGATCAAGGCCGAGGACGGCGCGGTGCGGGGCGTGGCCGCCGTGGTCAGTGCCCTGCTGGTGGCCCTCGGGGTCGTCCCGGAAGGGATTTGGGACCCGCCACCACCCCTGGGTGGCGGTCGTCCCGCGGGCGTGGTCCGCCCGGTGGGCGACCTGGCCGAGGCCGTGGTCGCCGCCGCTGCCGAGGCCGGCTGGCACCCGCCGAGCCGGTAGGGTCCTGGCCGCCGCTCGGCGGGGGGAGCTGTCGGGCCAGGACTGGAGCGGACCGTGAGTGAGGACGTCGAGGACACCGCCGGTGGCGGTGCCGCGGGTGGGCGGGGTACGCACGCCGACGAGCCGCCGGCCCGTGGCTCCGCCGCCGGTGCGCAGACGCCGGGCGGTTCCGGTGCAGGTCCCGGTGCGCACCCCGACGAGCCCACCTCCGAGGACCACGCGTCGGCGATCGACGAGCTCGGGAGCTACATCCGCCACCAGCGGGAAGCCGCGGCGCTGTCGCTGCGCAAGCTCGCCAAGATCGCCGGCGTCAGCAACCCGTACCTGTCGCAGATCGAGCGGGGCCTGCGCAAACCCTCCGCGGAGATCCTGCAGGCGATCGCCAAGGCGCTGGAGATCTCCTCGGAGACGCTCTACGTCAAGGCCGGGATCCTCGACGAGCGTGAGATCGTGCTGGATGTGGAGGAGGCGGTGGCGGCGGATCCGCACCTCACGGCACCGCAGCGCCAGGCCCTGCTGGAGATGTACCGCTCCTTCCGCCGGTTGTCCGAGCTCCAGGAACCGCGCCCCAGCCGGCGACGGCAGCTGCTGGACGCCCTGACCCCCGGTGACGTGGACGACGACGCGATCCGCGCCGCGGGGAGCATCCACGAGCCGGAGGACGGCTGAGCGCCCCGCGGTCGTCCACCGCCACGGTGGAAGCGCTGGCGCGCCGCCGACGTTGCCGTCACGGGCGGCCACTACCATCCGTCCCCCGGGTGCTGCTGCGAACGCGCAGGGGGATGCGCGCACGTCGCTGGTCCGCCCCCGGGAGGTCAGCGCGGCGATCCCGCCCGACGGGCGCTGCGGAGCGACACGCTCCCACGTCCCGCACGTCCTGACCCTGCCCTGCACCTGCGTTCCCCTCCCCGCACGAGGACCCGCCGTGATCGAGCTCCGCACCCACGACCAGCTGCCCGCAGGCGGTGACCGGTCCGCCTGGGAGCTGCTCATCGACGAGGACCCCCACGCCACGATCTTCCACAGCCCCCGCTACCTCGAGGTGTGGCACCGGGTGTTCGGCGCGGCGACCGCGGTCCGGGTCCACACCGTCCACCGTGACGGCCGCCTGATCGGCGTGATCCCCGACGCCAACGACCGGCACGGCAGCGCCGGTGGCCCCGAGGAGATCCGCCGGTTCCAGGGGGGTACCGAGGTGACCGACTACCTCGGACCCGTCAGCCGGAGCGAGGACCGCAGCGACGTGGCCGAGGCCTACGTGGACAACCTCGCCCGTGACGTCGACTGGGACGAGTTCGTCGCCGGCGGCCTGCCCGTCGACTCCGGTTGGCCCGATGTGCTGCGGCGGGCCTTCGCCGCCCACGACCTCACGGTGGTCGACGACGGCGTCGAGGACGTGTGCCCCCGGGTGGAGCTCGCGGGCAGCCACGAGGCCTTCCTCGCGGGGCTGCCGGGCCGGTTGCGCCAGGAGCTGAACCGCAAGACGCGCAAGCTGGCCCGCGACGCCGGTGACCTGGAGCTGGTCAGGGTCCCCGACGACGAGGTGGTCGGTCGCCTCGACGCCTTCCTCGATCAGGCCGCGGCCAGCATCCCGGACAAGGCGGGCTTCTTCCAGCGTGCGGAGATGCACGCGTTCTTCGCCGCCCTGGCCGAGGAGTTCGTCCACGACGGGGTGTTCCGCCTGCACGAGCTCCACGTCGGTGGCCTGCCCGCGGCGTCCACGGTGTCGCTGGTCCGCCACGGCACGTGGGGGCTGTACAACTCCGCCTTCGACCCGACCCTCGGCTCCCTGGCGCCCGGCATGGTGATGGTCAACCTGCTGATCGGTGCAGCCGCCGAGGAGGGGCTCGAGGTCTTCGACCTGCTGCGCGGCGACGAGCCGTACAAGTACCGCTTCGGAGCCACCGACCGGCCCCTGGAGCGCATGGTGGTCCGGCGGGACGACCGGTGAGCCGCACGGTGGAGGGTCCCGGTCGGGTCAGGCGTGTCGCGCTGCTCAGCGTGCACACCTCGCCCCTGGACCAGCCCGGCACCGGGGACGGTGGTGGGCTGAACGTCTACGTGCGCGCCGTGGCCGCACGGATGGCCGCCCGTGGCGTGCACGTCGACATCTTCACCCGCCGCAGCGACCCCCGAGCCCCGGCCACCGTTCCCCTGGCGCCGGGGGTGGATGTTCACCACCTCGATGCCGGTCCGGCTGCCCCGATCGACAAGCAGGAGGTCACCAACCACCTGTGCAGCTTCCTGCTGGCGTTGCAGGCACACCCCAGCGCGGGGACCCACGACGTCATCCACGCCCACTACTGGCTGTCGGGGTGGGTCGGGCGCCGCATCGCGCCCCGATGGGGGGTGCCCCTGGTGCAGACCTTCCACACCCTCGGCGTGCTCAAGAACGCGACCCTGGCCCCGGGGGACAGCCCCGAGCCGCCCCTCCGCCTGCTCGCCGAGGAGCGGGTCGCCCACGCGGCTGACCGCGTGCTCGTGCTGACCTGCGGCGAGGCACGGCTGCTCCACCGCACCTACGGCCTGTCGGGTGCCCGGCTCACGGTGGTGCCGGCCGGGGTGGATCTCGATCGGTTCGCCCCCGCTGAGGGGACCGCAGGGGTGCCGGCGTCCGCGTCGGGCCCCGAGCTGTTGTTCGTCGGGCGGCTGCAGCCGCTGAAGGGTCCCGACGTCGCGATCCGTACCCTGGCGGAGCTGCGCCGCAGCGTCCCCGACGCGCGGCTGTCGATCATCGGTGGTGCCTCGGGCAACGGCCAGGGCTCCATGGGCCCCGCACAGCTGCGGACGCTCGCGCGCGGTCTGGGCGTGGCGGACGCCGTGCACATCGAGGACGCCGTCGAGCAGCACCACCTGGCGGCGCGCTACCGGGCGGCGGACGTGCTCCTGGCCCCCTCACGCAGCGAGACCTTCGGTCTGGTGGCCCTCGAGGCCCAGGCCTGCGGCACCCCGGTGGTCGCCGCCGACGTCCCCGGCCTGGAGGCCGTGGTCCGTGGTGGCGGCATCCTGGTCCCCGGTCACGACCCCGCGGACCACGCCGCCGCCGCCCTGACGCTGCTCACGGACCCGCAGCGGGCTGCGGCGGCCGGCCGCGCCGGCATCGCCGCTGCCCGTGCGGCCTCGTGGGACCGCACCGTGACCCGGTTGTTGGACGTCTACGCCGAGGTGGTGGCCGAGCACCGCGCCGCTGCCCGCGAGCTCGCGCCTGCGCTGCTCGCGGAGCGCTCCGCGTGAGGTGACGGACGGCGGTCGACGGTGCTCAGCCCTGGTGGGGGTAACCCCAGTGGGTGGGTCCGACCCACGTCTCCTTGATGGCCCGGGGTGAGCACCAGCGCGTGAGGTTGAACATCGAGCCCGCCTTGTCGTTGGTTCCCGAGCGGCGTGCCCCACCGAAGGGTTGGCGTCCGACCACCGAGCCCGTGGGCTTGTCGTTGATGTAGAGGTTGCCGGCCGTGTGGCGCAGGGCCTCGGTCGCACGGGCCACCGCCTGGCGGTCGTCGGCGAAGACCGCGCCGGTCAGTGCGTAGCGCGTGGCCTGGTCGACCTCGGGGAGCAGCGCGTCGAACCCTGCATCGTCGTAGACGTGGACCGTCAGGATCGGGCCGAACAGCTCCTCGGTCATGGTCGCCGACCGCGGGTCGTCGGTCACCAGCACCGTCGGTGGCACGAACCACCCCTCGCGATCGTCGGGGGTGCCGCCGACCAGCAGCTCGGCGCCCTCGTGGACGGCCTGCTCGATCGCCTCGGCGTGCCGACGGAACGCGCCGCCGTCGATCACCGCACCGAGGTAGAGGGACAGGTCCCGGCCCACGTCGCCCATGGTCAGGTCCGTGGCCAGGTCGGCGAGTTGGTCGCGCACCGCCGGCCACAGGCTGCGGGGCAGGTAGGCCCGGGAGGCCGCGGAGCACTTCTGGCCCTGGTACTCGAAGGCGCCCCGCCCGAGCCCGACAACCAGCCGCTCGACGTCGGCGCTGGGGTGCGCGAGCACGAAGTCCTTGCCCCCCGACTCGCCCACGATCCGGGGGAAGCTCGTGTAGCGGCCGACCTGCTCGCCGATCCGCTGCCACAGCGCGGTCAGGACCCGCTCGGAGCCGGTGAAGTGCAGGGCGGCGAAGCGGGGGTCGGCCGTCGCCACCTCGGCGGC
The DNA here is from genome assembly GCA_007117945.1 of Nitriliruptoraceae bacterium. GTDB lineage: Bacteria > Actinomycetota > Nitriliruptoria > Nitriliruptorales > Nitriliruptoraceae > T1Sed10-7. Next base: position 11,489 of record SKTN01000100.1, read on the forward strand.
CCGGGCGCCGTCGCCGTGGACCAGGTTGATGACGCCCGGCGGCAGGCCGGCCGCCTCCAGCAGGCGCATCGTGTGGTGGGCCGCCAGGGCCTGCTTCTCCGAGGGCTTCCACACCACGGTGTTGCCCATGATGGCGGGCGCGGTGGGCAGGTTGCCCGCGATCGCGGTGAAGTTGAAGGGGGTGATCGCCAGCACGAAGCCGTCCAGGGGCCGCAGGTCGACGCGGTTCCACTCACCGGCGACCGACAGCGGCTGCTCCTCGTGCAGTTGCCGGGCGTAGGCCACGTTGAAACGCAGGAAGTCGATCAGCTCGCAGGCGGCGTCGATCTCCGCCTGCTGGACGGACTTGGACTGGCCGAGGATCGTGGCGGCGTTGATCGTGTCGCGCCACGGCCCCGCGAGCAGGTCCGCCGCGCGCAGGAAGACCGCGGCCCGGTGCTCGAAGGGCATCGCCGCCCAGTCCCGGCGGGCGTCCTCGGCCGCCTCGACGGCGCGCTCGATCTCCGCGTGACCGGCCGCGTGGACCTCGGCGAGCTCCAGGCTGTGGTCGTGGGGGGCCCGCTGCACGAAGGTGTCGCCCGTGGCGATGGGGGTGCCGGCAACGACGCAGGGGGCTTCGATGCGCGTGGCCCGCATGGCCGCGACCGCAGCCTCCAGCGAGGTGCGCTCGGGGCTTCCCGGGGCGTAGCCGTACACCGGCTCGTTGACCGGCTCGGGGATGGGGATCGTGCCGTCGCTCATGATGGCTCCCTGGGTCGGTGGCGGTCAGGTGTCGACGTGACCGTGGTCGGTGCCGGTGGCCGTGTCACGGTTGGCCAGGGCCCGGGCGAAGAAGAGCAGGTTGGCAGGCCGCTCGGCGAGGCGGCGGGTGAAGTACGGGTACCACTGGGTGCCGAAGGGCACGTAGATGCGCAGGCGGTAGCCCTCGGTGACCAGCGCCCGCTGCATGTCCGGCCGGACGCCGTAGAGCATCTGGAACTCGAAGGTGGACCGGTCCCGCCCGCGCAGCGCCGCGGCACGCTTGATGGCTCCCACCAGGCGGTGGTCGTGGGTGGCGAACCGGGGATCGTGGCCGTGCTCCAGCAGGTACCGGGCGTCGGCGAGGAAAGCGCGGTCCACCTCGACGCTGCGCTGGTAGGCCACGAAGGGCGGCTCCGCGTAGGCCCCCTTGCACAGCCGGACACTCGCGCCGGCGGCCGTGAGGCGCCGCAGGTCCGCGGCGGTGCGGTGCAGGTAGGACTGCACCGCGCAGCCGACGTTGCCGTGACCGGCGGTCTGGGCACCCTCCACCAGTCCGATCGTGGCTTCGACGGTGGTGTGGTCCTCCATGTCGATGGTCATGTGGACACCCGCGGCGTCGGCCGCAGCCGCCAGGCGGCCGACCAGTTCGGCCGCGCCCGAGGGATCGAGGAGCAACCCGAGCTGGCTGGGCTTGATGGAGATGCCCGCCGGCAGCCCGCGGGCGCCGATCCGCTCCAGCAGCTCGAGGTAGACCGCCGCCGCGGCCGTGGCCTGCTCCATCGACCCGACGAACTCGCCCACGTGGTCGAGGGTCAGGTCCATGCCGCGATCGGCGAGGCGCTGCGCGGCCTCCAGCCCCTCGGGTACCGACTCACCGGCGACGTAGCGTCGCACGACGCGGCGGACCGTGGCGCTGCGACGGGCGGTGGTCGCCAGGGTGTCGTTGCCGGCTGCACGCAGCAGCGTCCAGCGGAGCATCTCGACCTCCTCGCTGCGAGGTAGCTGGTCGGTCATGGTGTCGTGCGCACCGGCCGATGGAAAGGGCTGGCCGGCGCACCGGGTGGGGCCGGTGGATGGTGTTCCCGGTGCGCCGTGGCGGCTCGTCGGGCCCTCAGACGGGGTCGGCCTCCAGCGTGTCGAGGTGCTGCCAGCTGCGGACCGGTGGGGTCGTGATCCGGCTGACGGCCACGACCGCGATGGTCGACAGGATCACCCCGGGCACGATCTCGTAGATACCGAGGTCGATGACGTTGGCGAACAGCACGACGCTGCCGGACCCGACGACCATCCCGGCGAGGGCGCC
>SKTN01000076.1 GCA_007117945.1 Nitriliruptoraceae bacterium
GCCTGCTCACCGCAGTCGCTCGACATGAGGCGGCGCCTGCTCACCGCAGTCGCTCGACCACCATCGCCATGCCCTGGCCGCCACCGACGCACATCGTCTCCAGCCCGATGGTGGCGTCGCGCTCCCGGAGCCCGTTGAGCAGGGTGCCCGTGATGTGGGCACCGGTCATGCCGAAGGGGTGGCCCACCGCGATGGCCCCGCCGAAGGGGTTGAGCCGGTCGTGGTCGATGCCGAGCTCCTCGGCGGAGGGCAGCACCTGCGCGGCGAAGGCCTCGTTGATCTCCGTGATGTCCACGTCGTCGATGGTCATCCCCGCACGGGCCAAGGCCTGTCGGGAGGCCTCCACGGGACCGAGACCCATGATCTCCGGGTCCAGCGCCGACACCCCGGTGGAGACGACGCGGGCCAGGGGCGCGATGCCGAGCTGTGCGGCCTTGACGTCGCTCATCACCACGACCGCCGCAGCGCCGTCGTTGAGGGGGCAGGCGTTGCCCGCGGTGATGCGCCCGTGGGGCCGGAAGACCGGCTGCAGCTCGCCCATCTTCGCCCGATCCGCGGGGCGCGGCGACTCGTCGGCCTCCATCACGGTGCCGTCGGGCAGGGTGATCGGCGTGATCTCCCGGGCCCAGAACCCGGCCGCGGCGGCCTCGGCGTAGCGGTTCTGCGAGGCGAAGGCGAAGTCGTCCATCGCCTCCCGGGTCACGCCCTTGAGCAGGGCCACGTTCTCCGCGGTCTGGCCCATGGGGATGTAGATGTCCGGCAACTCCGACGGCTCCCAGCGGTCCGCACCCTGCTGCGCCGCGGCCTCCGTGCGGGCTACCGCCTGGGCGAAGCGGGGGTTCTGGGTGTCGGGCAGGGAGTCGGAGTTGCCGCTGACGTAGCGCGAGACCATCTCCACCCCGGCGGAGACGAACACCTCGCCCTCACCGGCACGGATCGCGTGCATCGCCATCCGGGTGGTCTGCAGGCTGGAGGAGCAGTAGCGGGTCAGGGTCACCCCCGGCACCTCCCACCCCAGCAGGGTGGTGACCACCCGGGCCATGTTGAAGCCCTGCTCGCCACCGGGCAGCCCGCAGCCGAGCAGCAGGTCGTCCACGTCTCCCGGTGACAGCTGCGGCACCTGCGCCATCGCGGCGGCCACGATCTCCGCGGTCAGGTCGTCGGGCCTGAGCCCGGTCATCGATCCCTTGAAGGCCCGCCCGATGGGGCTCCGGGCGGTGGCGACGATCACGGCTTCCGGCATCGGATCACTCCCTGCAGGCACATCGAGGTGCTGCGCGTCGAGGTGGTGGCCTGGCTCCCGCCGGGCAGGCTAGTGACCGACCCACCGCGGACCGCCATCCACCGCCATCCACCGCCAGCCCTCCAGCCCGGCCCGGCTCACCGCACCAGCGCCAGCACCTCGTCGAGGGCCTGCCGCGCGAAGGCCTCCCCGGGCACCGACACCTCGGTGCCGACCTCCAGGTCCGGCGCCGGGATCCGGACGGCGACGGCGCGCGCCGGCCGCCAGCCCAGTTTCGCCGCGAAGGACAGCAACCCGGCGGGGCCGAGGTGGTGGGTCATCAGCGCCCCGGACCCATCGATCTCGATCGCGCTGACCGTGACCTCGTCCACGTCCACGGCCGCGTCCACGATCACCACCAGCTCACGGTCACCGAAGCTCGGCGCCAGCTCCGGGGTCAGCTGGTGGACGCTGGCCACCTCGACACCCGCCAGCGCCATGGTCTCCAGCCGGTCGGCGACCAGCCGCCCCACGGCGTCGTCGGTCCGCAGCAGGGAACCGACCCCGACGACGAGCACCGGGGCCGGATCCGCCGCAGCGTCGTCAGTCGCGGCGGACCTCCTGGAGGAGCTCGCCGTCGTGCGCGAGCAGCTGCACCTTCATCGGCATCTGCCCGATCGCGTGGGTGGAGCAGGACAGGCAGGGGTCGTAGGCCCGCACGCCCGCCTCGATCCGGTTGAGCATCCCGTCGGTGAGCTCCGGTCCGTCCACGAACTCCTTGGCGATCGACAGGATCGTGGCGTTCATCGCCAGGTCGTTCTGGCCCGTGGCGATGATCAGGTTCATCCCGGTGATGAGCCCGTGGTCGTCCACGTCGTAGTCGTGGATCAGCAGGCCGCGGGGTGCCTCGGAGGCGCCGACGCCGCGGTTGGCGTTGATGCCCGCCTGGGCACGCACCCGCTCGTCGAGCAGGACGGGGTCGTCCATCAGGGCGGCGATGCGCTCGGCACAGGCGATGACCTCCAGCACCCGGGCGTGGTGGTAGAGGAAGGCCGAGGAGGCGATGCGCCCGTACCGCTCCCGGAACTCGGCGAGCCCCTGGTCGGCGATGGGCGTGCCGAACCGCTCGGCGATGTTGATCCGGGCAAGGGGTCCGACGCGGTACATCCCCGGACGCGGGTCGTCGCCGTCGACGCGGGGCCGGTAGTAGGGGGACTTGAGGTAGGAGTCGGACTTGCCGGCCTCACCGAGGTGGGTGCGGTAGTCCGCGGGATCGAACTGGTTGACCACCACGGAGCCGTCGTGGTCGATCATGGTGAGGTTGCCGTCGATGTGCTCCCAGGTGCCGTCGGGCTGGACGTGGGAGAGGTACAGCGACGGGAAGTCCCCGAAGGAGGCCAGCTCCCGGTCGAAGCGGTCGGAGACGGAGTTGAGCAACTCCAGCGTCGCCTCCGCGGCGGAGAGGATCTCATCGATGTCGGCGACGATGACGTCACGCTGCTCGGTGGTGAAGGGTGTCGACACCCCGCCCGGCACGATCTGGTGGCCGTGGACCCGGCGGCCCGACACCGACCGGATCACCTCCTGGCCGAACTGGCGCATCCGGATCCCACGCCGCGCGATCTCCGGCTCGGCCTGCATCAACCCGAAGACGTTGCGGGTGGCCGGGTCGTGGTCCATCCCGAGCAGCAGGTCGGGAGCGGAGAGGTGGAAGAAGCTCAGGGAGTGGGACTGCAGGATCTGGCCGAGGTTGAGCAGTCGGCGCTGGCGGATCGCGGCGGGGGGCGGGGTGACCCCCAGCACGGCGTCACCGGCCTTGGAAGCCGCGATCAGGTGGCTGACAGGACAGATACCGCAGGTCCGCGCGGTGATCCCCGGCATCTCCCAGATCGGCCGTCCCTTGCAGAACTCCTCGAAGCCGCGGAACTCGGTGACGTGGAACCGCGCGTCGGCGACCTGCCCGTCGCCGTCGAGGCGCAGGGTGATCTTGGCGTGCCCCTCGATCCGGGTGACGGGGTCGATGGTGTGGTGGATGTCGTGCACGTCGATGCCTTCCAGGCGTGCGGTGCTCTCAGCCGAAGCGCAGGTCCTCGCGGCCCCGCCAGGACAGCTCGGGGATGCCCTCGCCGGCCGCCAGGGAGTCCAACAGCCGTCCCAGCAGGGTCCAGATCCGCTCCGCCGAGGGCGGGCAACCCGGCAGGTAGACGTCGATGGGGATCACCTCGTGCAGCGGCTCGGACTGGGGCAGGAGTGCGGGGACCACCTCCGTGGGCATCCGGCCGGCGATGTCGGGGTGGTCCACGTAGACGCGGCGGACCATCTCCTCGGGGTCACCGAGCTGGTTGCGCAGGGAGGTGATGTTGCCACCGACGGCGCAGTCCCCGAAGGACACCACGTAGCGGGAGTTGGCCCGCACGGTGCGTGCGAGCTCCAGGTTGTCCTCGTTGGTCACCGCCCCCTCGACCAGGGTGACGTCGACGTCGGCGGGGAACTCCTTGACGTCGGTCAGGGGCCCGTAGACCACATCCGCACGGGCGGCGAGGTCGATCAGGTGCTCGTCGAGGTCGAGGAAGGACATGTGGCAGCCGGAACAGCC
>SKTN01000425.1 GCA_007117945.1 Nitriliruptoraceae bacterium
ACGGGCACGACCCGTTCCAGGGCCTCGCGCCGGGTCGTCAGGGGTTCGTCGAGCAGGTCGACACCATCGAGGTGGAGGACATCGAAGGCGCGCAGTTCCACCGGGACCTCGGCGCGCAGCCGGTCCACGTCACGGTCCCGGCCGATGCGCCGCATGGTCTCCTGGAAGGACCGTGGGCGGCCCTGCCCGTCGAACGCCAGCACCTCGGCATCCAGGACGACGCGGTCCAGCGGCAGCGCCAGCGTCACCTCGACGACCTCCGGGAGGCGCTCGGTCACCTCCTGGCCGCTGCGGGTGAACAGCCACACCTGGCCACCATCGCGATGGACCTGCAGACGGGCGCCGTCGAGCTTGGCCTCGACCAGGACCGCGCGGTCCCCGGGGACCGCGTCGCCGAGCTGTGCGGCTGAGGTGGCCAGCATCGGTTCGAGGTGGATACCGGGCCGCAACTGCAGCGCTGCCAGGGCGTCGGGCCGGCCGAACAGCGCGTGGCCTGTCGTGGTGGCGAGATCACCGGTCACCAGCGCACCGCGGCGGATCGCGGGTTCGGGCAACTCGCTCGCGGCGGCGAGCGCAGGGACCAGCAGCCCGTCGAGGGCGCCCTGGCGGAGCTGCCGCAGGACCAGGCGGGTCAGCCAGGCCTGTTCCTGCGCCGTGGCGCGGGCCAGCAGTGCGTCGAAGGCCGCCAGCCTGGCCCGCCGTGACCCGCTGCCGCTCGGGGTGTCCTCGATGGCCTGGAGGGCGGCGTCGACCTCGCACAGGGTGAGTCGCGGCGTGGCGGCCGCCGGTACCACGCGGTCGACCACGGCTGCGGGGCCGAGGCCGAGGCGGTGCTGCCGCGGTGCGCCACCGAGGAAGGCCACGGCGACGCCGACCTCATCCTCGGCCAGACGCCCGAGGACGTCGGCGAGGAGGCGGATCTTCTCGCGCCGGGACCGGGTGGAGCGGATCGTGTCCGAGGCCGTGACCACCTCGGCCAGCGCCGTGGCCACGCCGCGTCGCGGGTCCCGTGCCGCCGTGCTCGTCGTCATGGTGCCTCCTGGCACGCCGTATCCGCTCCCGAGGTCACCCGAATCGAGGACCTTGGTCCCCATCCTTCGGAGCCGGGGACGCCCTATCTTTCAACCACGGTTGAATCATCGATCGCGGAGGTGGCCCCGGCCACCGACCGCACCACCCCACCCCCCAACGTCGAGGTGGCGCCCGGTCGCCGGGTGGAGCTGCTGAAGGCGGCCGCGGACCCGATCCGCCTGGCGGTGCTGGACAGCCTCGCGCGTGGGGGCGCCCGCTGCCACTGCGACCTCGAGGAGGAGCTCGGCCTGGCGCCCAACCGACTGGCCTTCCACCTCAAGGTGCTCAAGCAGGCCGGGCTCGTGACCTCCGAGCGGCGCGGCCGCCGCGTGCGCTACCACCTCGAACCGGGGGCCCTGGAGGCGATCCGTGCGGCCGTGCCGATGCTGACCGACCCCGACCACCTCACCGCGCACTGCTCCGCCTGTGACCGTCGCAACACGGAGATGAGCTCGTGAGTACCACCGACAAGGACGTGACGACGCCATCGCCCACGCGCCGCCTGGTCCTGGGCCTGGTCGCCGCAGCGGGTGCCTGGGCGCTGCTCTACGCCATCAACGAGCGGCTGTGGGATGCGCTGATCTTCGACCTCGCCGGGTTGGATCCTCAGACCCGGCTGGGCCACGCGGTCCACTTCTTCCTCTACGACACCGCGAAGATCATGCTGCTGATCATCGGGCTGATCTTCGCCATCTCCCTGGCGCGCTCCGCGGTCCCGCCGGAGCGGGTACGGGAGCTGATCGTCGGCCGCCACGTGGCGATCGGGTTCGGCCTCGCCGCGGTGTTCGGTGCGCTCACGCCCTTCTGCTCCTGCTCGTCGGTGCCGCTGTTCATCGGCTTCGTGGCCGCCGGTGTGCCGCTGGGGGTGACCCTGACCTTCCTGATCACCTCACCGCTGATCAACCAGGTCGGTGTGGTGATGCTCGCGGGCATGGTCGGCTGGGAGATCGCCGCGCTGTACGTGCTCACGGGCATGACCATGGCGGTGCTCGCCGGCGTGCTGCTGTCGCGCTTCGACCTGGAGCGCTGGATCGACCCCTTCGTCACGGAGATCTCCGTCCCCACAGGCGTCGATGGCGGCAAGCCGACCCTGGCCGACCGCATCGAGTCCGCGAAGAGCGAGACGGTGGACATCGTGCGCACCGTGTGGCCCTACGTGCTGGTGGGCATCGGCATCGGTGCCGGGATCCACGGCTGGGTGCCCGAGGACTTCTTCCAGACCACCGGGATCGCCGACAGCCTGTGGTCGGTGCCCGTGGCCACGGTGGCCGGGGTGCCGCTGTACGCCAACGTCGCCGGCGTGGTGCCGCTGGTGGAGGCGGTCTACGCCAAGGGGCTCGGCCTCGGCACGGCGATGTCGTTCATGATGAGCATCGTGGCGCTCTCCCTGCCCGCGCTGATCCTGCTCAAGCGGGTGATGAAGCTGCCCCTGCTCGCGATCTTCACCGCGGTGGTGACCGTCGGGATCATGGTGATCGGCTTCCTCTTCGACCTGATCGTCTGACGGCCGGCACCGCCCGCCCTCGGTCACGACCACACCCACCCCCACGACCACGACCACCCGAACGACGCGAGAGGAACCACCATGGACATCAAGGTGCTCGGACCCGGCTGCAAGAACTGCGTGACCCTGGAGGCCCGCACCCGCGAGGCGCTGGAGGGCCTCGGCAAGGACGCCACGATCGAGAAGGTCACCGAGACCGCCGACATCATGGGCTACGGGGTCATGTCGACCCCCGGACTCGTGGTCGACGGCAAGGTCGTCATGTCCGGCAAGGTGCCGAGCGTCCGGCAGCTGACGGACCTGCTCAGCGGCTGAGCTGTACCGCTGCCGGTCGGCTCAGGCGCCGACCGGCAGCTGGGTCATCTCGATCGCGTCGACGTCGACCGCCGCCACGGCACGCAGTGCGTGTGCGAAGCGGTCCACCTCGATCGCGTGGGCGAGATCGGAGGGTGGCGCCCACGCGGGCCCACCCTCCACGAAGTTGCGTCCCGCATCCGAGGTCGCGACCCGGGCCGTGAAGCCGGCCGCATCGGGGTCCTCACCCCGCAGTCGGGCCGCGATCAGCTCCGCTGCGGCGAGGTCCTCGTCGCCGTCGCGCCCCTGGGACGCGCCCGTGATGATGAAGCTGACACGCTGCGGGGCCGCGGCCTGCAGGGCCGCGGCCGTGGCCCGCGCGGTGACGAAGGCCCCCGCGAGCACCAGGCCGCTGCCGGCGGTGCGCGCCAGTCCCTGGGTACCGGCGGAGGTGCGATGGATGATCGTGCGCCCCTCGACGTCCGCGCTCTGGACCTGGGTGGGGGAGTTGCCCAGCTCGAAGCCCTCGAGCTGCTGACCGCCCTCCTCACCGGCCAGCAGGGCGTCGGGCAGCTCCCGCTCGCGCAGTCCCAGGGCGTGGGCCTCGTCGGCGACGGCCAACAGGCGTGCGGCGCCACGGGCGAACAGCCACGGCTGCACCGTGAAGGCCCGCAGCACGTCGATCACGACCACGGCCTCGTCGGGCTCCGCGTCGGCGAGGCTGAGGAAGCGCACCCCGGTCATCCCGCCTCCTCGGCATCCGGCAGCAGGAACCGGCTGAGCCGCGCGGCGGCGTCCACCAGGGCGTCGACGGGCACGTACTCGCCGCGCTGGTGGGCCTGGCCGGTGAGACCGGGGCCGTAGTTGCAGGCGGGCACGCCCACCTCGGTGAAGCGGGCGACGTCGGTCCAGGCCTGCTTGCCCGCCACCTCGGCGTCCACGGC
>SKTN01000072.1 GCA_007117945.1 Nitriliruptoraceae bacterium
ACCGAGTCCTTCTGCGGGGTGATCAGCGAGACCGCCCTGGACGCGCCCCGCTCCGTGCCTGCCTTCATCGAGGAGGCGGTGCAGCTGGCCAACGAGCAGCTGTGGGGCAACCTGGCCGCGACCCTGCTGGTGCACCCACGCTCCCTGGCCGATCCCGAGGTCGCCGCCGCCGTCGAGCGTGCCGTGGAGCAGCTGCGCTACGGGTCCGTGGGCGTCAACCTGTGGGGCGGCCTCAACTTCATGTTCGTCTCCACCCCGTGGGGGCCCTACCCCGGCAACGAGCTCACCGACATCCAGTCGGGCCGGGGCACGGCCCACAACACCTACCTGCTTGAGGACGTGGAGAAGACCGTGATCACGGGGCCGTGGCGTCCCCCCCTGACCCCGCCCTGGCTGCACAACCACACCCGGATGGATCGGCTGGCACCGCTGCTGGCCGACCTCACCGTCGACCTCGGCCCCCGGACCCTGGCCACCATGGGCTGGCACGCGCTGCGGGGGTGAGGCCCCCGGGCGACCGGGCTCAGCCCACCACCTCGATGTCCACGACCTCGAGCTGGACCGGGGTCTCCATCACGCCGTCGCAGGACATCTGCCGGGGCCGCTCGTCCCGGCGTGCGACCACCGTGACCTGCACCTGCCGGCCGGCGACGGTCAGGGCCACCTGGGCCGGTGCACCCTCCGGTTGGGGCCCCTGGGCGGGCTCGTCGGTGATCTCGACGGCGCCGATGGCGTCCACACCGAGGTGGCGGCGGGCCGCAACCTCGGCGAGCTGTGCCAGGCGGCTGAGGTGGGCGTGTCCTCGCAGCCGGGCGAGGTCGACGCGGCCGGCGAGGTGGCTGGTGACCACCTCCATGGCCCCGGCCACGTCGAGCTGGCCGAACACCAGCCCGTGGGGCAGCACCAGCATCGTGCCCGCGAAGCGGTGGCCGCCGAGGTGGCTGGTCTCCCAGGTCGCCTCGGGGTGCAGGGCCGACAGGGTGTCGGCGATCGGCCGTCCCAGGGTGGCGCAGCAGCGGTCCCGTTTGGCGTGGGTGCACACCAGCCACCGGGGGTGCTCCTCGCGCTGACCGCGCCCGGGTGGTCGGGGGGAGGCGCACACCGCAGGGTCCAGCTCGGACAGGGCGGTGAGGTCGAGGTCGCAGGTCTCCATCCACGGGCGGGCTCCGGTGTGGACCAGGGCCACCTGGCGGTGGTCGTCGCGCAGCCGCGGGTGGGGTCCCGGCCGCCGGGTCAGCAGCACCTTGACCTGCGCCGCCGCGGCCCGGTCCTCGAGTTGGCGGCCCAGCTCCGGGTCGAGCTCGGACTGGGTGACGGCCTTGCGGCCCCAGCTACCGGGTTGCTCGATCAGCAGGTACCCGCGCGCGGGGCTGGCTGAGCCGGCCATCGACTCCTCCAGGTCACGGGCCTGGCTGCTGCAGGTGGGTGCGGACACCTCGATCCTCCGACGGTGTGGGCGCCAGGGTGCCAGGTCCGTGACCGCCCGTTGACGCGCTCGGCGCACCGTGGGGGAGCGGTGGGTGCCCACCGTCGGGTGGCGCACCCCCGGTTGACCGCCCACCGCGCGGGCCGGTACCTTCACCGCCCGGCGTCATCGACGCGGCCCTCCATGCTGCGCCGACACCTCGCCATCACCACGCAGTCGCACCGACCTGTCCCGACCCCCGTCCGTCACGTTCCCCAGGAGCGTCGCGGACCGGAGCGGGCCCCGGCGTCCGCCGCCCTCGCGTACCGGCCCCGGGAGCGCACCGCTCCATGACACCCCGCACCGCGCGCCCCGCGGGGGACGGTCCCCGACGCGACGAGCCAGAGGAACGACAGGAGTAGCCGTGTACGCGGTCATCGCAACGGGTGGGAAGCAGTACCGGGTCGAGCCCGGTCAGCAGCTCACCGTGGAGAAGCTCACCGGCGAGGTGGGCGACACCGTCACCCTCACCCCCGTGATGGTGGTCGACGACGCCGGCAGCGTGTCCGCCGGGACCGACCTCGCGGGCCGCTCCATCACCGCGACCATCACCGGTCACGAGCGTGGTGAGCACATCCGCGTCTTCACCTACAAGAACAAGTCGCGGCAGCGCAAGCGTCGCGGTCACCGTCAGCACCACACCACCCTCCGGATCGAGGAGATCTGACATGTCGACCAAGAAGGGCGGCGGCTCCTCCAACAACGGCCGCGACTCCAACGCCAAGCGACTCGGCGTCAAGCGCTTCGGTGGTGAGGCCGTCACCGCCGGCAGCATCATCGTGCGCCAGCGGGGCACCAAGGTGCACCCGGGCACCAACGTCGGTCGCGGTGGCGACGACACCCTCTTCGCGCTGGTCGACGGGTCGGTGCGTTTCCACAAGACCCGCGCGCGGACCACGGCCCACGTGGACCCCGCAGAGGTCTGAGCCCGTCGCGCGACAGCGACCCGAGGGCGGCCCCACGCGGCCGCCCTCGGTGCGTCCTCCCCCCGAGTCCCGTCCGACCTCACGCCCAGTCCGGAGCCACCGTGGAGGCCGCCAGCTTCATCGACGAGTGCACGGTCCATGTGCGCGGTGGTGACGGTGGCGACGGGTCGGTCTCCTTCCGGCGCGAGGCCCACGTCCCCCGGGGCGGGCCCGATGGCGGCGACGGTGGTCCCGGCGGGGACGTGGTCCTGGTCGCCGACCGCAACGTGACCTCCCTGCTCGATCTGCGCCGGGCCCCCCACCGCCGCGGCGGTGACGGCGGCAACGGTGCCGGGATGCAGCGCACGGGGGAGCAGGGCCGCGACGAGGTGATCGCGGTGCCCGTGGGCACGGTGGTACGCCCACGGGACGAGGAGGGCGTGCTCGCGGACCTGGTGGCCCACGGCCAGCGTGCCGTGGTGGCCGTGGGTGGCCGTGGAGGCCGGGGCAACGCGGCCTTCGCCAACAACCACCGGCGCCTGCCCCGTTTCCGGGAGCTCGGTGAGCGGGTGGACGAGCGGTCCCTGCGTCTGGAGCTCAAGCTGCTCGCCGACGTCGGGCTGGTGGGCTACCCCTCGGTGGGCAAGTCCTCCCTGGTCGCCCGGCTGTCGGCGGCGCGGCCACGGATCGAGGCCTGGCCCTTCACCACCCTGACCCCCCACCTGGGGGTGATGCGTGCCGGCAACGCCGCCGACGGCAGCCCCATCGACGTGGTGCTGGCCGACGTCCCGGGCCTGATCGAGGGTGCGGCCGACGGCCGCGGGCTCGGCACCCGCTTCCTGCGGCACATCGACCGCTGTCTGGTGCTGCTGCACGTCCTGGACGCCGCACCGATGGACCCGGACCGTGACCCCGAGGCCGACCTCGCCGCCCTGCGACGGGAGCTCGAGCGCCACGACCCCGCGTTGCTGGAGCGGCCCCAGCTGGTGGTGCTGAACAAGCTCGACCTCCCCGACGGGCAGGCGATGGCGGAGCTGGTCGTCGACCGGCTCACGGGCGCGGGGGAGGACGTGCTGCAGGTGTCCGCGGCGACGGGGGCGGGCCTGGACGCGCTGCGCTTCCGGCTCGGTGCCCTGGTCGCCGAGGAACGGGCCCGGGTCGGGGTGCGCAGCGCAGCACCCAGCGAGGAGGAGGTCGTGATCCACCTCGCACCGACGGGCCCGGACTTCACGGTGCAGCGGGGCGAGGACGGTGCCTACCACGTGGTCGGCCGACGGGTGGAGCGCTGGGTGCAGATGCTGCCCCTGGAGGACCGGGGAGCCGTTCGCTACCTCCAGGGACGGATGCGTCGTGCCGGGGTGGAACGTGCCCTGATCTCCGCGGGCGCCCGCAGCGGTGACGATGTGGTGATCGGTGACGCGGTGTTCACCTTCGACCCCGAGCTGGACGACCTGCCCGCCGAGGAGCGTGCCGCGTGGCTGGCGGGTGAGGAGGACGCGGGTGCGGAGGCACCGCTGGTGGCCGATCCGGGAGAGCCGCAGCCGTGAACGCACGCTTCCCACGCCCCGCCCTGGCGGTGGTGAAGGTCGGATCCTCCAGCCTGCGTGGCGCGGACGGCCGCCTCGATCAGGCCCAGGTCGCCGCCCTGACCGAGCAGGTGGTGGCCGCCCGGGCCACCGGGACCCGCGTGGTGCTGGTCTCCTCCGGCGCCGTGGCCGCCGGGATGGGCCTGCTCGGGCTCGACCGACGCCCCCTCGACCTGCCCACCCTGCAGGCGGCGGCGGCCGTGGGGCAGGGTGAGCTGATCCAGGCCTACCAGCAGGTGCTCACCGGCCACGGGGCCACGGCCGCGCAGATCCTGCTCAGCCAGGACGACTTCATCCACCGGGGGCGCTACCTCAACGCCCGCACCACCCTGCACCGTCTGCTGGAGCTCGACGCCCTGCCCATCATCAACGAGAACGACGCCGTGGCCACCGACGAGCTCGCCTACGGCGACAACGACCACCTCGCGGCCCTGGTCACCTCGATGCTGGACGCCGACCTGCTGGTGCTGCTCTCCGACGTGGCCGGGCTGTACGACCGCGACCCCAGGGAGGCGGGGGCGCAGCTGATCCACCGCGTCGACGACGTCGCCGAGCTGGACCTGGCCCGCATCGGGGGGGTGGGCTCCTACGTCGGCTCCGGCGGGATGCGGACCAAGGTCGGTTCCGCACGGGTCGCCGCTGCCTCCGCCGCCCACGCCGTGGTGGCCGACGCCCGCCGCGCGCAGGTCCTGCCCCAGGTGCTCGCGGGTGCGGAGATCGGTACCTGGTTCGTGGCTGCGCCCCACCGCGTCGAGGCCCGGCGCCTGTGGATCGGGTACGCGCTCCGTGCGCACGGACGCATCCACGTGGACGCCGGTGCCGCGCAGGCGCTGCGCTCCCGTGGGGTGTCGCTGCTCGGTGTCGGTGTCACTCGGGCGGACGGCCGGTTCGGGGTCGGCGACGCCGTCGAGGTGGTGGGGCCCGCCGGCGCGGTGGTGGCACGGGGGCTGAGCAACTACGAGGTGGCGGACGTGGTGCGTCTCGCCGGCCGCAGCACCGGGGAGGCGGCAGCGGAGCTCGGGGCCGGCTACGCCCGTGAGGTGATCCACCGCGACGACCTGGTGGTGTTCAGTCGCTGACGGAGTCGACGCTGTCGGCGGAGTCGACGCTGTCGGGTGTGACGGGACTGACCTTGGACGCAGCCGGCCGTGCCGGTGACCGTTCCGCCACCTCATCTGCGCCCTCCCGGGATCTCGACGGCGCCGGCCCAGCGGGGCTCGCGAGGCTCTGCGATGCCGGATCGTCGGCAGGCCCGACCCGGTCCTCACGGATCCGGGGCGTGACGATCTCCGCGGGGTCGGGCACCGGCTGGTCCAGCAGTGGTTCCTCGGTCGTGGAGGCGATCGTCGCGGCGTCGAGGTCGATCGGCGCCACCTCGACGGAAGGGGAGCGGCCCACCAGCAGGCTGCCGAGGCCGAGGCCGGCGACGGCGGTAGCGATGCTGGCGACCTGCCAACGGCGTGGAGTGTCCATCTCAGCTAGCTCCGCCCGTGTCCGTGTGGACGCCACGTGGACCGTGGGTGGGCCTCGGTCAGGGGCTGGGTGTCGTCCACCGCGCCGTCGAGTTGCGGCAGCGTGCCCGACTCGCCCGACTCGGCCGACTCCACGGTGTCAGCCTGCGGATCCCCGGCGAGCTCCGGGCAGGGCAGTGCCAGGGTCACGACCGTGCCGGTACTGGCCGATCGCACGTCGATCCGCCCGCCGTGGGCGGTCACGACGGCGTGCACCACCGCCAGGCCGAGGCCGGTCGAGTCCCGTGCATCCCCTGCTCGGACGAAGGGTGAGAACACCTCGTCGAGGATCTCCGGATCGATGCCGTGCCCCTCGTCCTCGACCACGACCAGCAGTTGCTGCCGATCGGTGTCGACCGTCGCGCGGATCCGGATGGGGGTGTCGGTGGGGTTGTGGACCGCGGCGTTGTTGGTCAGGTTCAGCACCGCCTGGGTGAGGCGGTCCGGGTCAGCCTCCAGTGTGACCGGAGGTGGCGGCACGATCCGGACCTGGCGGCCGATGGGTGTGGACTGGAGCTTGAGCTCGAGCTCCTCGAACCATGACACCAGGTCGAGGACGCGGGGACGGATGAAGTCGGGAGTCCGGACCCGGGCGAAGGTCATCAGGTCCTCGACCAGGCGCCCCATCCGGCCGAGCTCGTCACTGACGATGGCGACGGTCTCTTCGATGGCCGTCGGATCGTCGCGGTCGACGGTGGTGAGCAGCTCGAGGTTCCCGCGCGCGATGGTGATGGGGGTGCGCAGCTCATGGCCGACGCTGGCGAGGAACTCCTGCTGCTGCCTGGTCGCCGCCTCCAGCCGCTCGAGCATCCCGTTGAACTCCGCTGCCAGCAGGGCGACCTCGTCGCCGGAGTCGGGCTCGTCCACGCGGGCGTCCAGTCGCCTGAGCTCCGTCGAGCGTGCGGCCGCAGCCAGTCCGCTCAGGGGCGTCAGTGCCCGCCACAGGGTGGCGGCGAGCAGCACCCCACCGATGAGCAGGGATGCGCCGGCGGCTGCGGCGACCACGTAGGCGGCCTCGCGCGCTTCGGTGCGCACCGGTGCCATCGGTGCCACGATCTGCAGGGTGGCCAGGTGTTCGCCGCCGAGCAGGATGGGTGCCGAGGAGGTGAGGATCTCCCCGGCATCGGTCCCCGTGTCGATCACCTCCCGGGCGTTGAGCGGTCCGGCCGGGAGCTCACGAGCGGTGAACAGCGGCTCCAGCTCCGGTGGCCCGTTGCTGGCAGCGAGCCGCAGCCCGTCCTCGAAGGTCACGATCGTCCAGTAGGAGGCGGTGCTGGGGTTCAGCTCCAGGTAGCGGCGGACGGCCCCCTCGAGGGCGGTCAGGTCATCGGCACTCGGCTCGTCCTGGCGCACCTCGTCCAGTAGGGCCGCGATGGACCGCTCGAAGCGTTCGTGCTCCCGGGCGATCACGATGTCGATGTCGGACCGACCGTCCTGCAGGAGCAGCTCGTAGGCCAGGATGGCGGCGACGGCCAGGCTGACGGTGAACACGGCCATCGCGGTGAGGGGGACCCGGACCCGCAACCACCGCCACGGGGTCCGACGGGGTGCATCCGCCGAGCGGCGCCAGCTCACGGGACGAACCGGTACCCGGCGCCGCGGACCGTCTCGATGCGCTGCTTTCCGAGCTTGCGGCGGAGGTACCCGACGTAGACCTCGACGACGTTGGAGCCCGGCTCGAAGTCGTAGCCCCACACGCGGTCCATCAGCTGGACCTGTGAGAGCACCTGGCCGGGGTGGCGCATGAAGGTCTCGAGCAGGGCGAACTCCCTCGCCGTGAGCTCCACGCGGCGATCGTCGACGGCCACGGCGCGACCATGCAGGTCGAGGGTGATGCCACCGAGCTCGAGCGCCGCGGAGCTGTGCTGGTCGCGGGCTCGTAGCCGGGCGTGGACCCGGGCGAGCAGTTCGGCGAAGCTGAAGGGTTTGGTCAGGTAGTCGTCGGCGCCGGCGTTGAGGTTGCGGACGCGGTCGTCGATGGCGTCCTTGGCGGTCAGCACGATCACGGGGACGTCCGGACGCCGCTGCCGCAGCTTGGCGAGCACCTGCTCGCCGGGGAGCTGGGGTAGCTTGAGATCGAGGATCACCAGGTCGACGCCCTCGTCGCAGGCGAGTGTGAACCCGGTGGCCCCGTCGTTCGCCACGGCGACGGTGAAGCCCTCGGCCTTCAGTCCGCGCTCCACGAAGGCGGCGATCCGGGGCTCGTCCTCGACGATCAGCACGTTCATGGCAGCAGTGTGCCCCACGATGCGGGGTGGAGGCGCGGAGGTGAGGGAACGCTCAGCTCCCGCTCAGCAGCGCCTCATCGGTGTCGCCCACGCTGCTACCCGCCCGTGGCGGACCCTCGAGGAGGCGCCGATGTCCGAGCAGACGCCACCACGCTCCACCGCCGGGCACCGGGAGCCGGTGGTGCTGTCCCCGCCGCAGGAGCGCTCGCTGCTGTCGACGGCGACCCGCGCCGCCGGGGGCCGCCTCATCTCGGCCCGGCTGCGCAGCGTCCACCACCGGCCCCAGCGCAGCCGCTCGGTGGTACACGAGGCCACCCTCGAGGTAGAGGGGCAGCGCAGGGAGGTGCTGCTGGTCACCCACGTCGACATGAGGAGCTTCCCCGACGGTGCATTCGTCCTGGCTGCCGACGGGGTGGCGGTCGCGGTGTGGCGCTTCCCCTTCGACCCGTACCTGCCCGGGCTGCCCTCGGCCATCTCCCCCGAACGGGTGCGCGAACTCCTGGACCAGCTCGGTGCCGCACCGGGACCGGTGACCCTGCGGACCCGGGCGTACCGGCCCACCAGGCGCGCGGTCGTCGAGGTGCGCCTCGACGGGCCGGTCAGCGGACGGTTGCTGTACTGCAAGGTCCTACCGCCGCCCCGTGCCCGCTCGGTGGCCCGGCGTCACCGCCAGCTCGCGGCGGCGGGTCTGCCGGTGCCCCGCCTGATCGGCGTCGCTGAGGAGCAGGGGATCGTCGCGCTGGAGGCGCTCGGAGGGCCGACGATCGCCGAGGCACTGCGTGCCCGTGCACCGGTGCCGGAGCCCGACGCCCTGGTGGCGCTGTCGCAGCGCTTCGCGGGCAGCGGGGTCCGAGGGTCCCGGGACCCCAGGGCGTTCGCGGACCCCGTCCGCCACGTCGGGTTGCTGGCAGACCTCCTCCCCGCCCGCGCTGCGGAGATCGCTGTCCTTGCCGCCGAGGCCGCCGATCTCTCGGCACCCCTGGTCGGCGTCCACGGCGACCTGCACCCGGGCCAGCTGCTCCTCGGCCCGGACGGGGCCATCACGGGCGTGCTGGACGTGGACGGGTCGGGTCGGGGCTACCTCGTCCACGACGCCGGCAACCTCATCGCGCATCTGGAGGCCACGGGGGATCTCGATGGGTCGATCACCACCGCAGCCCACGCCTACGCCGGAGGTGTCCAGGCCGCCTACGCCGAAGTGGTCGGTGCCGACCCCTTGGCGCGGGCCACCGCCGCATCGTGGATCGGGCTGGCAACCAGCGCCCACCGGGCCCAGGAGCCGGGGTGGCGACAGCAGGTCGAGGACCGGATCGACCGCGCGGCCCAGCTCCTGGGCCAGGTGGGCACGCGTGGTGGCTGAGCCTCAGCTGCTGGCGGAGCTGGGCGAGTCGACCGGCGACGGTGGGCTGGGCGGTGAGGGCGGGCTGGACCGCGACGACCAGCTGTCCGCGAGCGGGCCGAAGGGCGCAGCCGCGGCGCGATCGCTCGCCGGGAGGACGGTATCGGAGCGGGAGTCCGTGCTGCGGGGCGACGGCCGGCCCAGGCTGCCGGCCGGGGCCTGCTCTCGCCGTGCCGGCATGAGGGTCTCCGGTGGGTCGTCGAAGCGGGCTCCGGCGACGGGTCGATCCGTGGATGCGCAACGGCGACCCCTCGACCTGAAGGGGCGATGGCACGGTGGTGAGAGCGCTCGCCGGCATGCGCCGTCAGGGGTCCCGACGTGGCCCTGGCCGATCGACCTGGCGACCGGCGACGTGACGCTGCCCCGCGACCGGCGATCGCGGGGCAGCGGGGAGCGGGGCGGGGTCAACTGCTCACGGAGCTCACAGAGTCGACCGAGGACGGGCTGTCCGGCGAGTCCGGGCTGTCGGGCGACGGGGGGCTGTCGGGTGACGGGGGGCTGTCGGGTGACGGGGGTGAGGGTGGGCTGTCCGGGGACGAGGGTGAGGGTGGGCTGTCCGGGGACGAGGGGCTGTCGGGCGGGTCGGTCCGGGTGGTCGTCACGCGGTCGTTGGTCGTGGAGCGGCGGGCCTCGGCGGGGGAGTCCGTGCTGGCCGGCGAGGACGGGCTGTCCGGTGATGGCTGGCTGACGCTGTCGGTGGTAGGGGACACCTGGCTGTCCACGCTGGCCGGGCTGTCGTCGACGGCCACCAGTTCCTCGCTGGCCACCTCGCCCGCGAGCTCGATCGCGGTCGGTTGCTCCGCGCTACCGGAGACGGCGTTGGCGATGCCGAAGGCCCCGGCGGCCAGGGCGGCGGTGGTGGCGGCTGCGGTCACGGTGCGCCAGCGGGTCAGGTGCTGCATCGGGAGCTGCTCCTCATGCGGGGGGGAACGGGGCGTCCTCCGTTGTCGAGTCCAACGGTGCCTCCCGAACCTGAGGGCCGGCTGTCACCACCCTGAGAGAGCTCTCACCTCGGTGCCGCCCCTGGGACGGGTGGTCGGCAGCTCCGGCGGTCAGCCGCGGGGATCCAGGACCAGCTTGCCCACGGTCCGGCGTTCGCGGAGGTCGCGGTGTGCCGTCGCCGCCTCGGACAGCGGGTAGGTCCCGCCGACCACGGGCTGCAGGTGGCCCGCGAGCGTCAGCTCCAGCAGTTCGCTCATGGGGCCGGCGAGGTGCCGTGCGGGGTCGCGCATCGCGTGGGCCAGCCAGAACCCGATCACCCCCCGCGAACGGCCGATCAGCTGGCGTGGGTCCACCAGGCTCGGTGCCTGCCGCGATGCCATGCCGTAGACCACGCACCGGCCGAAGGGTGCCAGCGCGGCGATGCTCTGGTCGGTGGTCGTCCCGCCCACCATCTCCAGCACGATGTCGACCTTGCCGCCGTTGGCCTCCTCGAGCGCACCCTTGAGGTCCTCGGTCCGGGAGTCGATCGCCACATCGGCGCCGAGCTCCGTGGCCAGCTGCCGCTTCTCCTCGGTGGAGGCGGCGGCGATGATGCGTCCCGCGCCGAAGCGGCGCGCCAGCTGGATCGCCAGGGTGCCGACACCGCCTGCCGCTGCCAGGACCACCACGGACTCACCCGGGGCCATCCGTGCGCTGGTGCGGAGCAGGTGCCACGCGGTGGTGCCCTGGAGCACCAGCGCCAGGGCGGCTCCGTCCGACACCCCGCCGGGCACGTCGAAGGCCACCGCGGGCGCCACCGCGGCGCGCTCCGCGTAACCGCCACCCGCCAGCAGGGCCACCACCCGGCGCCCGTCGGGCAGCCGGCCCACGGCCTCGGCGCCCGGGATCATCGGCAGGGTGGCCGGGGCGAGGTAGGTGTCCTCGGCCTGGTGGGTGTCGGCGTAGTTGATCCCGGCCGCGTCGATCTCCAGCAGCTCCATGCCGGGCGGTGGGGTGGGTTCCGGCTCGTCCTCCACCAGCCGCAGCACCTCCGGGCCACCGAACTCCGTGATCCTGATCGCACGCACCCTCGGGCCTCCTCGGTCGAGCTCCCCCCACGCGTCGTGGGGCTGGGGGTGGGACCGTAGGGGACGCGGTTGCGGTGGGCGCATGTGGTCGACCGGCGAGCGCGTATCGCATATCGCGGTAGGGGTGGCTGCCCTGTTCGCGCGGTGCGGCGCCCCGTAGCGTGCAGCGCAGCTGGACGGGCGGGTCCCGGTGCCACACGGTGGGGAGCTGGTCGCCGTCGCCGGCCCGGCCAGTGGGTGCGACGGATCGCGTCGAACAGGGGAGGCTCCCGGGTGGGAAGCAGCGCAGGAGGGCAGGGCACCGGGGTGCCGGCCGCACCTACCCAGATCGTCGCCGTCGACGAGGCGTGGGCGCAGCCCTTCGGTCCCCTCGATCTGGTGGAGCTGGAGCTCCAGGGTGCCCGGCTGCTCCCTGGCTTCTCGCCCACGGTGGTGCGCTACGAGGCGTTCCCGGACCCTCCCTCCCGCGATCTCGCTCCGAGCGGCGGTGCCGTCCCCCCCGGTGTCCTGGTCGTCGAGGTGGCGGCTGCCCCGGCGCGGCGGGACGCACCGGTCCTGGTGGCCAGTCCCACGGGGGAGGTGGAGGAGCTCGGCCACGGCCGGTACCGCTTCCGTGGGCGTCCCGGGCGCGACCACCACCTGACCATCACCGTCGGATCGGCCGATGGCCCCTCCCGGACGACGACGATCGCGCTGCATCCGACCCCGCCGCGGGTCATCGACCTCACGGAGCCCGAGGTGGGCAGCTCCTGAGGCCGGCGACCGTGCGCTACCCGGTCAGCGACACCACCTCGGCGTCGACGGCAGCCAGCAGCGCGTCGGCGTCGACCCGGAGCGAGACCCCGTGTGCGCCTGCGCCGACGGTGACCGTGCCGGCGCCGCGGATGGAGGCGTCGGCGAGCACGGGCCAGTCGCCCTCAGCGCCGAAGGGGGTGATGGTGCCGCGCTCGTAGCCCGTGGCGGCCCGTGCCTCCTCGGCGTCGGGCAGCGAGATGCGGGAGACACCGAGGTGGGCCCGCAGCTTCGGCCAGGCCAGCTGCGCCGGCCCCGGCAGGAGCACCAGGGCGTAGGCGCCATCGCTCAGGCGCACCACCAGGGTCTTCAGCAGGCGCTGCGGGGGGATGCCGTAGCGCTCGGCCGCCTCCTCGAGGCTGCGGGGCCGCTCGATGCGCCGCACCTCCAGGTCGAGTCCCGCCGCTCGCGCCGCGCGGATGGCGGGGGTGTCGATGGGCGTGTCCGTCCCGGTGGCGTCGTCCCCCGGCGTCGCCTGCTCGTCACCGTCGGCGGCGCCGCTCACGGCACCACCAGCAGCTTGCCCGTGGTCGCGCCGGAGGCGAGATCGGTCTGGGCGCGGCCCGCCTCGGCGAGGGGGTAGCGCTCGTGCACGGCCAGTTCGAGGGCCCCGGTGCGGACCAGCTCCAGGACGCTGGAGGCACGCCACTCGAGCTCGTCGGCGGAGGCGACGTGGTGGAACAGCGAGGGGCGGGTCAGGTACAGGGAGCCGTGGGCGTTGAGCACCTGCAGGTCGATGGGGGGGACCGGGCCGGAGGACGCGCCGTAGACCACCAGCAGCCCACGCGGGCGCAGGCTGCGCAGGGAGTCCTCGAAGGTCGCGGCACCCACGGAGTCGTAGACCACGTCCACGCCCTCGCCGCCCGTCAGCTCCCGCACCGAGGCCGGTACGTCCACGTCCCGGTAGAGCAGCACCTCGTCGGCACCGAGGGCCCGGACCAGCTCCGCCTTCTCCGGCGTCGAGGTGGCGGCCAGCACCCGGGCGCCGCGACGCACGGCGAGCTGGACCAGCAGCCGCCCGACGCCGCCGGCCGCGGCGTAGGCGAGCACGGTCTCACCCTCACGCAGGCTCGCGGTGGAGTGGGTCAGGAAGTGGGCGGTCATGCCCTGCAGCAGGAGCGCCGCAGCCTGCTCGGCCGTCACCCCCGAGGGGACGCGCACGCACCGGTCGGCCGGCACGCACAGGTGCGTGGCGTAGGAGCCGCGGGTGCCGGCCCAGGCCACGATCTCGCCCACCTGACGGTTCGTCACCCCGGGCCCGACGGCCAGCACCTCGCCCGCACCCTCGAGGCCGATGCCACCGGGGAGGTCGATGTCGTAGGCGCCCGTGCGCTGGTAGATGTCGATGAAGTTCACCCCGGCGGCCGCCACCGCGACCAGCACCTCACCGGGGCCGGGCTCCGGGTCGGGGAGCTCCACGAGGTCGAGCACCTCCGGGCCGCCGTGCTGCTCGAGTCGGATCGCCTGCATCTGCTGTCCTCCTGCGCCGTGCCGGGTGGCCAGGGACGGCAACGGTAGTGGGTCGCCCGTGGTCGTAGCCTGGCCGGACGGGCGCCTGCCC
>SKTN01000320.1 GCA_007117945.1 Nitriliruptoraceae bacterium
ATCTACGGCGACCACGCACCCCTCGAGGCACTCCCGATCACGCCCGAGAACTGGATCGACCCGACCTCGTCCCTCACCGGTGCCCCCGGCGACTACGACGACATCATCTTCGGTGACCACGGTCAGGTCGTGCAGGACGTGTGGGTCCGGGACGGGCTACCAGGGGACGCAGCCGACCAGGGCACGGCCCTGCAGGCGATCCAGACCGTGCATCGTGTGCTCGCGGTCCGCACCGTCGAACCGGGCAACGGCGCGGACGACCTGATCTTCGGCGGCCCCGGTAACGACGTCATCTTCGGTGGCGGTGGAGCGGACCTGATCTACGGCGACATGGCCCCTGATCTCGAGGACGTCGCGGACGACGACTTCGGTGGGTTCGGCGCCAACGACCTGATCTTCGGCGACTTCGGCGAGGTCGTGGCGATCGACCGCGTCCACCTCGACCGGCAGTTGCTGCCGCTGTCGATGCCGCTGGACGAGCACCCCTTCGTGTTCCGCTCGATCGACACGACGTTCCTGGACAACGACAGCGGCTTCGACGACATCATCTTCGCCGGCCGCGGCGACGACATCGTGCTCGGCGGCCAGGGCGACGACCTCATCTTCGGTGGTGTGGGCGACGACGACCTGCTCGGTGGGCACAACGTCGCAGGCGGGTACGCCGGCAGCGACGTGATCGATGGTGGCCCCGGCAACAACGTCGTCGTCGGCGGGAACGCCCACGTGCTCCGGACCGGGTCCACGGTCACCGACCGGGTCCGCCAACTGGCGGGTGCGACGCTCTACGACGGCGTCACCGACGCCGCACAGGCCGACCCGGACGGCGCCGAGGCTCGTGCCATCACCATCCTGGATCACTCTTTCACCATCGAGGCCGAGGACGCCACCAGGCCCGCGGACCAGCGTCGCTTCGGCGACGACGTCCTTGCCGGTGGCGCCGGCAACGACCTGCTCTTCGGTGGCCTGGGCGACGACATCATCCACGGTGACGGCCAGGTGGTGTTCCTCGCCGACGTCGTCCACCGCGGGCAGGTCGTGATCGAGGGTGTCGGGGACGGGCTCGTCGACCTGGCACCCCTGGATGCGTGGCTGTTCACCGTCCACGACGCCACCACCCTCACCTGGATCGGCAGCGACGCCACCTACCGGGCCTACGTCCTGCCGCTGGGCGACGCCTGGGAGGCTGACGGGGATGACCACATCGAGGGTGGTGGTGGCGATGACCTGATCTTCGGTGGGCTCGGCCAGGACGACATCATCGGCGGCAGCTCCAGCCTGTTCGGTCTGAAGGTCTCCGAGCAGCGACCGAGCGGTGCGAACACGATCTTCGGCGGCAACGGCGATGCCTGGTCACGCAACCAGCCCCACCCCACCACCGAGGACGGGACCGCGCTGCACCCCGACCGGCACGCCCGCGACGCCGACGTCATCGTCGGCGACAACGCCAACGTCTACCGGATCGTGGCCGGCGGTGGGGAGACGGCCAACTGGCACCTGTTCGGGACCGCGCCGGTCGAGGGTGCGTACCTGACCTTCAACCACGACTGCTACGGCCCCGACGGCCTGCCGACCGCGGGCGGGTGCGACCACCTGCGTGTGGTCCCGCGCGCCTACGAGCTGCTGGACTACTCGCCCACCGGCAGCGACGGCTGGTACTGGGAGTCCGACCCCGCCGACCCGGCCAACCCGGTGCTGCGGCTCGGTGATGGCACCAACATCGGCGCCGGCGACCACATCTACGCCGAGACCGGTGACAACATCGTCTACGGCATGGCCGGCAACGACGTGATCTTCGGTGGCCCGGGCAACGACCAGCTGATCGGTGGGGCCGGGCACAACTGGATCTCCGGAGGTGCCGGCGACGACGGCATCCTCGGTGACGACGGCCGCATCCACACCAGCCGCAACGGGCAGACCGAGCCGCTCTATGGCCGCCTGGAGCCCAACCAGCAGGTCACCTACTCCACGCCCGGGGCCTTCGGGCTGTCGGAGACCGTCTACCTGACGGGACGCCTGCACCACGCTGTGCGGTTCGAGGTCCGCACCAGCGCCACCGACGCGACGGGTCCAGCTGGAGCCGGGTCGCTGCCCCTGGTCATCGACGGGCAGACCCAGACCTTCGAGTTCGGTGGCAACGACATCCTCTACGGCGGGCTCGGGAACGACTACCTCCACGGCGGCGAGGGTGACGACGCCATGAGCGGCGCCGAGGCCACCGGCTTCTACTACGTCCCACGTCCGCTCGACCTGCTGTACTGGATCGCCGAGGAGCTCGGGCACGGCTTCGTCAGCGACGCGCTACACACCGCCGTGGACGACCCGATCTACGGGCCGTGCGAGCGGTGCGACGCCGACAGCCTCGCCGCATCGGCCGCCCGCGGGACCCACGAGCGCTACCTCGACGTCCTGCAGTGGCAGCCCGAACGTGAGCGGTTCCGCTACTACGACGAGTTCGATCCCTTCCGGGTGGTGGTGCTGCGCGACGGACCCGACGACGGTGGGGTCAACGCCGGCGATCCCATCCTGCTCGGCGACCTGGTCGTCCCCGACCACCTCGCCTACGCCTTCCCCGACGGCTTCGGGGTGTTCTACGACGACCCGGACCGCAACTTCCTCTTCCACCTGCTGCACGTCGAGTCCCGGGCGGTCCCGAGCGACCCCGACACCGTCATCAACAGCGGCTGTGACGTGCTCTTCGGCGACGGTGGCCACGACTGGCTCGTCGGTGGTCCGGGCTGCTCCCGGATGTACGGCGGGTGGGGCGACGATCTGATCAACGCCGACGACGACCCCTACTCCACCTGGGACACCGACGACCCCCTGGCCAACGACATCCCCGACGTGCGCTCCACCGCGCCGAGCTTCGCCGACCTGGTCTACGGCGGTGCCGGTCGTGACGTCCTGATCGGCAACACCGCGCAGGACCGGCTCATCGACTGGCTGGGCGAGTACAACACCTACCTCGTGCCCTTCAACCCCTTCGGCCAGCCCACGGTGATCCGCCAGCCCTCGCCGCAGGTGATCCAGTTCCTGGTGGACGTGTCCGCTGCCGACGGCGCCGACACCGAGGTGGGCCTCCGTCGCGACGGCGACCCCGGGCGCAACGGCGAACCCTTCGGTGAGCTGGGGCTGGTCACCCAGCGGGACCGGGGCTTCTGGACCGACCAGTCCGGACCGCCGCACGACCCGCAGGGTCCCCTCACCTCGGGCAACACCCGCGACGACCGCGAGCCCATCGACTGCAACTGCACCTTCGCCGCCGACCTGCGGGTCGTGAAGACCCTGTGGTGGGAGGACGACGCCGGCAACGTGTTCAGCACCGTCACCACGGTGGAAGGCGTACCCACCCTCGAGGAGGGCGTGTCGATCTGGTGGACCTACGAGGTCACCAACGTGACCGCCGGCTCGGCTGCCGACGCCAGCCTGGTCATCACGCGGATCGTCGATGACCATGGGGCAGCCAGCGACCGCTCGAGCGACTTCACCCCGGTGTGCGCCGAGGACCACGGCTGCACGGGTGCGCTCGCGCCCGGTGAGCGCTGGACCTACACCTCGGTGGGCGTCGTCGAGTACAACGCGGTGCTCGGGGTGTACGAGAACCGCGTCGTGGTCACCGCGACCACCGTCACCGATGCCCTGATCACGGCCACGACGACCAGCCGCCACCGGGTCGGCGACGACCCGGGTGTGGATCCGGTGGTGTCGGTGTCGTTGTCGAAGGCGATCAACGCGGCTGATCGGTGGGATCCGCAGCCGGGTGAGATCTCGGGTGTGGTGTTGATGGTGGGTGAGGAC
>SKTN01000304.1 GCA_007117945.1 Nitriliruptoraceae bacterium
GCGGTCCGGGCGGGCGGGGGCGCCGGCCCCCACCCGCGGCCGAACGTCAGCTCACCCTAGCGAGGTGGTCGCGAAGCGCGTCGCGATATCGGGTCGGGTCTCGTAGCCCTGGACCTCGGGCGACCAGGCCTCGAGGATGTCGGGGTTGTAGAAGTAGATGTAGGACGCGAGGTCCACGATCCGGGTCGCTGCCTGGTCGTAGAGCTCCTTGCGGGCGTCCTCGTCGGTCTCCTCACGCGCCGCGTCGAGGAGCTCATCCACCTCGTCGTCCGCGAAGCCCTGGAAGTTGTTGACCCCTTCTGAGTGGTGCTGTGCGTAGTAGAAGTCGTCCGGGTCGATGTTGCCGAGCCAGCCGAGCGCGAAGGCGTCGAAGTTGCCCTCGCCCTGCTCGGCGAGCCAGGTGGAGAAGTCCTCGATCCGGATGTCGACCTCGATGCCGACCTCGCCGAGCTGGCTGGAGATCACCTGGGCTGCGGTCACCGTCTCCGGGAACTCGTTGGTGACCATCAGGTCGATGGTCAGGTCGCTGACCCCCGCGTCTTCGAGGAGTTGCTGCGCCTGGTCGGGGTCGTGCCCGTAGGGCGCGTAGTCCAGGAACCAGAAGCTGGTCTCGGGGATCGCCGTCTCGTTGGGGGTGGCGGCGTCGAAGTTGGCGGCCTCGGTGATGTCGTCGATGTTGAGCGCGAAGGCGATGGCACGCCGCACGTCGACGTCGTCGAAGGGCTCACGGGCGTTGTTCAGGGACAGATACCAGTAGTCGTTGCCAGCGACCTGGGACATCTCGATGTCCGGGTCGGCCTCGAGCTGCTCGATCTGCTGCGGCGGCACGGAGTCGATCCAGTCGACCTCACCGGTCTCGAGGTTGGTGACCTTGACGGACTCGTCGGGGATGACCTGGAACTCGATGCCGTCGAGGAAGGGTCCCTCGCCCCAGTAGTCGGGGTTGGCCTCGAGCACGACGCTGTCACCGGGGCTGAAGGAGACGTAGGAGAAGGGACCGGTGCCGTTCGGCTCATCGCCGACGGTGCCGTTCTCGATGGCCTCGGCGGAGACGATGGCCATGCCCTTGAAGGCCCCGATCTGGTCGAGGAGGTTGGGTGCCGGGCGGTTCAGCTCCATCACCACCGTCGTGTCGTCGGGTGCCTCGAAGCTGTCGACGGCGTCGAGGCGGAAGGCGTTGGCGCCCTCCTCGGCGATGCGCTCGAAGCTGGCCACCACGTCTTCGGCGGTCAGGTCGGACCCGCCGTGGAAGGTGACCCCGTCACGCAGGGTGAAGGTCCAGGTGAGCAGGTCCTCGGAGGTCTCCCAGGACTCGGCCAGGGCCGGCTCCGGGGTGAGGTCGTCACCGGGCTGCACCAGGGTGTCGTAGACGTTCTCCAGCACGGTGAAGGCGAAGGAGGAGGTGGTGGTGTGGGGATCGAGCTGGTCGGGGTCACCACCGATGGCCGCGATCAGGGTGCCACCGGTGGCGGCCTCGTCGTCAGCGGGCTCGTCGGGTTCGGCGTCGTCGTCGGGGGCCTCGTCGGTGACGTCCTCACCGGTGGGGTCGTCGACGTCGACGGCTTCGCCGCCGTCGCAGGCGGCGGCGATCAGCGCGAGGAGGGCGAGCAGGGCGAGTGGGCTTCGCCAGCGCATCGGGGCTCCTTGGTGAACGGGCCGGCCCACGGGTGGACCGGCGGGTCCTCCTACCGTAGTCGGAGCGCCTCGGCTGGTCGACGGACCCCCGTGGCCGGGACCGCAGCGCCCGCGGCACGCGACCGGTCAGGCGTCGGGCCGGAACGGCTTGAGCTCGCGCCGCGCGAGCGCCATCTCGTGGACCTCGTCGGGGCCGTCGGCCATCCGCAGGGTGCGGGCGTGGGACCACATCATCGCGAGCGGGGTGTCGTCGGTGAAGCCCTTCCCGCCGTAGGTCTGGATCGCCTTGTCCAGGACCCACTCCGCCATCTGCGGCGCCACGATCTTGATCGCGGAGATCTCCATCCGCGCGCCGCGGTTGCCGACGGTGTCCATCAGGTAGGCGGTCTTGAGGGTGAGCAGGCGGGCCTGCTCGATGCGCACCCGTGCCTGGGCGATCCAGTGGTGGAACATCCCCTGGGCGGCGATCGGCTTGCCGAAGGGGGTCCGCTCCCACGCGCGCTGACACATCAGGTCGAAGGCACGTTCGGCCATGCCGATCATGCGCATGCAGTGGTGGATGCGCCCCGGCCCCAGGCGCTGTTGGGCGATGGCGAACCCGTCACCCTCCTGCCCCAGCAGGTTCTCCACGGGGACACGCACGTCGGTGAAGGCCACCTCGGGGTGGCCGCCGTGACCGTCGTAGCGACCGAACACCGGCAGCTCGCGCACCACCTCGACACCGGGGGCGTCGGTGGGGACCAGCACCATGGACTGCTGGTGGTAGGGATCGGCCTGCGGGTCGGTGACCCCCATCAGGATCCCGACCTTGCAGCGCTCGCTCGACGCGCCCGACGACCACCACTTGCGACCGTTG
Organism: Nitriliruptoraceae bacterium; assembly: GCA_007117945.1. Lineage (GTDB taxonomy): Bacteria > Actinomycetota > Nitriliruptoria > Nitriliruptorales > Nitriliruptoraceae > T1Sed10-7. The sequence goes on from SKTN01000304.1 coordinate 2,492, forward strand.
ATGACGTAGTGGTCACCGTCGCGCTCGATGCGGGTGCGGATGTTGCGGGCATCGGAGGAGGCCACGTCCGGCTCGGTCATGAAGAAGGCCGAGCGGATCTCCTGCTCCAGCAGCGGGTGCAGCCACCGCTGCTGCTGGTCCGGGGTCCCGAACAGGTGCAGGATCTCCATGTTGCCGGTGTCCGGGGCGGCGCAGTTGGTCACCACGGGGGCGATCAGGGGTGAGCGCCCCGTCAGCTCCGCGAGGTGGGCGTAGTCGAGGTTGCTCAGGCCCGCACCGTGGGCCTCGTCGGGCAGGAACAGGTTCCACAGCCCGCGGCTGCGGGCGTCGGTGGTCAACTCGTCCAGCACGGGCGGGTGGTGGTGCACGTCCCCAGAGGCCCGGACCTCCTCCTCGTAGCGGGCTTCGTTCGGCAGCACCTGCTCGCGGAGGAACCCCTCGAGCTCGGCGTGCAACCGTGCACCCTTCGCGGTCATCCCCAGGTCCACGACCCTGCTCCCTCGTCGGCTCCCCGTGGACGCTAGGTGCTCGGCATCCCGCCCGTCGCATCGGCACGGCCCTGCTGGTAGCCCTCGACCGCGGCGGTGGTCAGGTCGCGGGTCAGCTCCGCCCCGGCCTTGGTCGCGGTCACCGCGCCCTGCTTGGCCTGCTGGAAGGCGTCCCGACGCAGCTCGCGCCGGCGCTCCTCCCCGCTGTCGGGATCGAGCAGGTACATCGCACCGGCGCCCGTCACGGCACCGATGCTGAAGGTCAGGAAGGTCCGGATGCGCACCACGGTTCCTCTCGTCGTCAGCGGCGGGGGCAACCGAGGCTAGTGACCGTCGGGCGCCATGACGCCCTGCCCGGCGCCGCGAACCCCTCGTCGCGGGCGCTGGCACATCGCCCTCGGATGCCGCGATGGGGTGGGACCCGCGGCGCGCTAGCGTCGGGCCGTCCACCGCACGGAGCCGCTGTGTCCACCCCTCCTCCCCACGCGCCGCGGCAGCGGCTCCTGCAGACGGCGTCGGGGACCAACCTCGAGGCCTTCGGGCCCGCGGAGTGGGGCCTGCTCGCGGTGATCGCAACGATCTGGGGCTCCTCCTTCGTGCTGATGGAGATCGGCCTGGCAGCCTTCGAGCCCGGGCTAATCAGCCTGCTGCGCGTCGGGCTGGGAGCGCTGGCGCTCCTGGCCGTGCCACGGGCGCGACGGACCTCCATCGCGCGTGAGGACTGGCCGCGGGTGGCGCTGCTCGGGGTGGTGTGGATGGGGGTGCCCCTGCTGCTGTTCCCCGTGGCACAGCAGTGGATCGACTCCTCCGTGGCCGGGATGATCAACGGGGCGATGCCGCTGACGGTCGCGGCCTGGTCGGTGGTGCTCCTGGGGCGGATGCCCGGACGTACCCAGGCGCTGGGACTGCTCGTGGGCTTCGCCGGCATCCTCGCCATCTCGTTGCCGGAACTGCCGCTGGGCCGGCTGGTCGCCTCCGGCACGCCACTGACGGCGCTGGGGACGGGCCTGGTGTTCCTGGCGACGGTGCTCTACGGCCTGGCCGCGAACATCGCCGTGCCCCTGCAGCAGCGCTACGGCTCCCTGGCCGTGCTCCTGCGGGCCCAGGCTGTCGCGCTGGTGGTCATCGCTCCCTTCGGCGTGGCAGCGCTGCCGGGCTCCCACTTCGCCCTGGGGCCGGCCCTGGCCATGCTCCCCCTGGGGGTGCTCGGCACCGGGCTCGCGTTCGTGCTGATGGCGACCCTGGTGGGGCGGGTCGGGGGCCCACGCGGCTCCATCGCGATCTACTTCGTGCCGGTGGTGGCGATGGCGCTCGGCGTCCTCGCCCTCGGTGAGGCGATCCACCCCCTGGCCGTGGCGGGGACCGGCCTGGTGCTGATCGGCGCGTGGCGGACCTCCCGGCGCGAGGGGTGAGCGGCGCACCGCCGCGCGTGCGTCACCCCTGGTCGAGGACGCGCTCCACCCGCTCCACCTTGGTGCGCAGGGTGCCGGTGTGGCCGGGCCGGTGATCGAACTTTGCGGTGATCGAGAGCCGTGGCGCGTGCTGCTCGCCCTCGGCGATACAGCGTTGGAGCAGGGCGAACACCTCCTCGGGGGTCCCCTCCACGGTGGTGAACATCGCGGTGGTCTCGTTGGGTAGGCCGCTGTCGCGGACGATGGCCACGATGCGGGCGACGGCCTCGCCGACGGAGTCCGAGCCGCCGCCGAGGGGGGTGATCGAGAAGGCTGCCAGCATGGGGTGTCCTCCTTGTGGGGATGTGGGCAACGCGTCGGTGTGCGGCGGGTGGGTCGGCGCGCGTCGTCAGCTGCCCTCGGGGACCCCGGCACGCACGACCCCGTGCTCGTAGGCGTACACCACGGCCTGGACCCGGTCGCGCAGCTGGAGCTTGGCCAGGACGCGGCCCACGTGGGTCTTCACCGTGGTCTCCGACACCACGAAGCTGGCGGCGATCTCCGCGTTGGTGCGGCCACGCGCCAACTGCACCAGCACCTCGCGCTCGCGCTCCGTGAGGCGCGCGAGCTCCGGTGGAGGTGCGACCTCGGCGCCCGGATCGACCCCGTCGACGAAGGCCGCCACCACCCGCCGGGTGACGCCCGGGTCGAGCAGCGCCTCGCCCGCGGCCACGGTCCGCACCGCCGCCACCAGGGCGTCGGGTGGGGTGTCCTTGAGCAGGAACCCGCTGGCCCCGGCGCGCAGAGCGGCGAACACGTACTCGTCGGCATCGAAGGTGGTCAGCACGATCACCCGGGACCGGCTGCCAGCGGCGACCAGACGGCGCAGCGCCTCGATGCCGTCGAGGTGGGGCATCCGGACGTCCATCAGCACGATGTCGGGCGCCTCGCGCTGGACGACCTCCACGGCCGCGAGGCCGTCGGCGGCCTCCCCCACCACCTCGATGTCGGGCTCCTCGGCGAGGATCATGGCGAAGCCGGCACGCACCAGGTGCTGGTCGTCGACGATCACGGTGGTGATGCTCACGCGGGCTCCTCCCCATCGACGGCCGACGGACCCCGGTGCGCAGCCGCCGCGGGCGGGCCACCGTGGTGCCCCTCGGCGGCCGGGGACAACGGGAGCTCGGCCACCACCTTGAAGCCGCCCTCCGGCCGGCTCCCCGCCCACAGCTGCCCCCCGAGGATCGCGGCCCGCTCGCGCATCCCGAGCAGCCCGGTGCCGGCCCCCGAGGCCGCCAGGTCGGCTCCCCGTCCGGCACGGGTGCCGGGTGCCCCGGCGCCGAGCGGCGCTGGATCGGGGGGCGCTGCCGGTGGGGTACGGCCACGACCGTCATCGACCACCGTCAGGCGCAGGACGTCATCACGGCGTTGGATGGTCACCACCACCTCGGTGACGGGACCGGCGTGCTTGAGCACGTTGGTGAGCGACTCCTGCACGATCCGGTAGGCGGAGACCGCCACACCGCTGGCGACGGCGGCCGCACCCGGCTCGTCACCCTGCAGTCGGACCGGGACACCGGCGTCGGCCAGGCGCGCCACCAACCCCGGCACCGCCTCCAAGGTGGGCTGGGGCGCGGCGTGACCCTCGCCCTGCTCGTCGTCGCGCAGGACGCGGACCAGGCGGCGCAGCTCGACCAGGGCATCGCGCCCGCTGGCCTCGATATCGGCCAGCACCGCCGCGGCGGCGTCCGGATCCCGCTCCGCCACCCGCCGGCCGGCGCCGGCCTGGACCACGACGACGCTGACGGTGTGGGCCACCACGTCGTGGAGCTCCCGGGCGATGCGGCGGCGTTCGTCGGCGGCGGCCAGGGCCGTGGCCATGCGCTGGTGACGTTCCGCCTCCTCGGCCCGGACCTCGAGCTGGGCGACGAGCTGGCGCCGCGCACGGGTGCGATCGCCCAGGGCGAAGACCCCGGTGAGCACCAGGGCGGTGACCACGAAGCCGATGACCTCCAGCTCGCCAGTGCGCCACCAGGCGGCCCCGAAGCCGGCCAGCACGAAACCGGCGGTGATGGCCAGGGACACCCGGGCGTCCTCACGGGTGCCGTAGGCCGCCACGGAGTACAGCGCCAGTACCAGGGCCAGTCCGGCCAGCCCCAGGCCGTAACCCAGCAGGGTGAAGGCGCCGATGGCCGTGCCGGTGACCGCCATGGTGAGCACCGGGGTGACCCGCCGCCACGCCAGGGGTACGGCGATCACCACGACCAGCACGCCACCCACCAGCCCGGGGACCATCGCGTCGACCGTGCCCTGGAGCTCACCGGCGATCAGCTCGGCCAGCAGGGCGAGCCCCACCACCACCGCGGCGAGCAGGTCGACGGGTGGCGGCCGGTCGAAGGTGCCGTCGCCCACGGAGCGTGCGCGCCAGCCGGTACGCGGCTCGGCCGCGCCCGCCGGAGCCCCATCCTGACCGCTGCCAGGTGGCGGCAGGCGTGCGTCACCGATGGGCACGTCGCCGTCGGTCGCCGGGCCAGGCGACGCGGCCGGGGGTTGGGAGGAGGTCCGCACGGGCCCAACCTAGAGCGTGGCTACCCTCGCCGGCCACCGGTGCCCGGCACCGGCGTGCCGAGCACTGACCGAGGTGGCAACGCGCCGTGACCCTGTTCCACCGCTATCTCGGCGCCATCATCGTCGCCCTGTTCGCGATCATCATGGTGACCGGGCTCGCGCTCCGGCTGCGCGGCCGTGAGGACACCCCGACCTCGCTGTGGGTCGTGCAGCACTGGACCGAGAACCTGCTGGTGATCCAGACCGTGACGGGCATCATCCTGCTGCTGCTGGGGCGGCGCGCCGTCGGCATCCCACCGGCCTGGCTGCACTACCTCTACGGGTCGATCTTCCCCCTCGTCGCGGTGGTCGGCGGACGGCTCGCGGGGCTGCGCCGCGAGCACCGCGAGTACGTCGGCCTGGCCTGGGGGGCCTTCTTCGCCTTCGTCCTGACCCTGCGGGGGCTGCAGACCGCGTGTGGGGAGACCCTCGCGGCACTCGGCCGCTGCCTGAGCCCCTAGCCGCGGCCACACCACCACCCCGCCGGGGGTGGTGGACCAGCCACCGCAGCGACCGGCACCGAACCCACCGGTCCCGGACCCGACCAGCTCCCATCCCGAGGTGGAACGTGACCCGTCGCTTCGCCGTGACCTTCGACTACCTGTGCCCCTTCGCCCGCAACGCCCACGAGCACGTACTCGCCGGCCTGCAGGGTGGAGCGGACTGGGAGGTGACCTTCCGCCCCTACAGCCTCGTCCAGGGCCACGTCGAGGAGGACGCCACCGCGGTCTGGGACCGCCGTGCGCCCTTCGCCACCCCCGGCGTCCTCGCCCTGGCGGCCGGCGTCGCCGTCCGGGACCGGCAGCCGGAGCACTTCGCCGCCACCCACCGGTCGCTGTTCGCCGCCCGCCACGACCGCGGGCAGGACATCACGGACGCCGAGGTGGTCCGTGGCGCCCTCGAGCGGGCCGGTGTGGACGGCACCGCCCTGCTCGGCTCCCTCGAGGAGGGCGAGGTGCTGGCGCAGCTGCGCGCGGAGCACGAGGCCGGGGTCGAGGCGCACGGGGTGTGGGGTGTGCCCACCTTCATCGGCGGTGACCGGGCGGCCTTCGTCCGGCTCCTGGACCGCCCGGAGGAGGACCCGGGTCCCTCGATCGCCGCCGTGGAGCAGGTGGTCGACCTGCTCGAGGGCCAGCGCAACCTGCACGAGTTCAAGCAGACGGACCTGCCCGTGTGAGCACGGCGTCAGCACCGGCCACGGAACCGTTCGGCGTGGACGACCGGGGGGTGGACGACGTCGACCAGGGGGGTGGCGGCCACCCCCGGCGCGTGAGCCTCGGTGACCTGCAGTTCCGCCCACCACCGGCCCGTGCCATCGGGCAGTTGCGCGTGCACGAGGACCTTCACATCCACCGGGGCGGGGCCCGCGAGCCCGGCCGTGCTGCCCGCAGGGGGTCGGGGGTGCCCGGCCCGGGCCCTGAGCTCCTGGACCGCCCGCAACCACCCGACGATCGCACGTGCCACCGCCCGGGGGTCGAGGGCGTCGAGGGGCTCGGGCGCCGCGGGCAGCAGCAGCAGGTCCTCGGGCCCCAGGGGCACCGGGGGCGCCACCAGCAGGAGGCCGTCGGTGTCGGTGATCCGCAGGTCCGTCTCCCACAGCCGCGCGCGCACCTGCGGGTCCGCGAGCCGTCGCTGCACCTCGGTGGTGACGGGCGGGACCGCGGCCGGTGTCAGCACCTGGCCGTGGGGGTGCTGCTGGGAAGCCCCGGCGCTGGTGCCGACAGCGGTGGTGAGCAGGGACCAGCGCTGGCGCTCCTGCAGGGCCAGGCGTTGCTGGAGGGTGAGCAGGCTGCTCCAGGCGGCCTCCAGGCCGGGGTGCAGGTGGGTGAGCGTCGGACCATGGTCGGGTCCCACCACCAGGGTGGCCCGACCCGTGTGGGCGTCCAGGGGCGGGTAGATGTTGCGCAGGGCGAACCACCGCCCCCCGCCGAGGTCGACCGCCGCGGGCACCAGCCGCTCGTCGTCAGCGCCGGTGTCGCAGAAGGGGCAGCGGTCGAGGGCGGTGACCAGCTCCTGGCGGATCGGTCGGCTCCGCGGTCGCAGCTCACGGGCGGGCGTCCACACCCCGACCCGCCCGGTCAGGGGACACTGCGTGGCGAGCGCGGCGGGCGCTGGCGATCCGTCCTGCGCCCGCCGCGCGCTCACGCGTCCACGACCCCCAGGAGGGCGGCGGCACGCTCGGCATCGTCACAGATGAGGACCAGCTTGCTGCCCGCCGCGATGTAGGCCTGCTCGATGTTGACCCCGGCATCGGCCAGGGTCCGGCACGCGGCACCGAGGTGACCGGGTTCGTCGGGCAGCGGCACCACGACCACGTCGCGGGCCGCCCGGACCTCGATCCCGTCGGCGGCCAGCGCGGCGAGGGCGTCCTCGGCCCGGTCGACGAGCACGTGGACGATGCCCCTGCCCTGCCCGGTGAAAGCGCTGATCGCCTCGATGTTGATCCCGGCGGCGCCGAGCACCTCACCGAGCCGTGCCAGCTGTCCCGGGGTGTCCTCGGGGATGATGACCAGATCCTTGCGCACCACGACCTCCTCGCCGGTGTCGGACCAGGCTAGACAGCACCGGACCGTCGGGGTGCGGGGATCACGGTTGGTACACTTCCCGCCGCCCGTGCACACCTGCGCGGGCCGGTCCGGGGTAGCTCAGTAGGCAGAGCGTTCGACTGTTAATCGAAATGTCGCCGGTTCGAGCCCGGCCCCCGGAGCAGATCCCACCGACGTGCGGCGGCCAACGGTCGCCGCACGTGGTGTGCGAACGGCGGCAACGCGGGAGGCCAGGGACCGGTGGAGCAGCCCGGCGCGCCCCCGACCGACGCCGCGTTCGCCGGCGCGCTCGCCCTGATCGGGCGGGGAGCGGACCTGCTCTCGCGCCACGCGCCCGACGGGACCTACCGCTCCGTCTCGCCCAACTACGCCGTGGTGCTCGGCCTGGCACCCGAGGAACTGGTGGGCCGGCACCCGTCGGAGTTCACCCACCCCGACGACCTGGACGCGACCCAGGCCGGCTTCGATACGGCCATCGCCGGCGGGAGCGAGGGACTGCCCCGCTACCGGTTCCGTGATCGGCAGGGTGGCTGGCGCTGGTTCGAGTCCTCGGTGGCGCGGCTGGCCGGTCCCGACGCCGAGCACCACGAGATCCTGCTGGTGTCCCGCGACGTCACCCAGCAGGAGGAGGTGTTGCAGCACCAGGCCCGCCAGGACCGGTTCCTGCGGCTGCTCATCGAACTGGCCGTGGGGTTCGTGAACCAACCGCCGCAGCGCTTCGACGCGGCCATCGACGAGGTTCTGGCCGTCACCGGTGGCTTCACGGAGGCGGACCGTGCCTACCTGTTCCGCTTCGATGACGACCGGCTCCACATGACCAACACCCACGAGTGGTGCCGCGCGGGTATCACCCCGATGCGCGAGCGCCTGCAGGATGTGCCGGTGACCTCCGCCGGTGACCTGCACGAGCGGCTGTCCACCGAGGGCCTGGTCCAGGTGGAGGACGTCGCCGCCCTCGAGCTCGACGATCCCTTCCGGCGGACCCTCGAGGACCAGGGCATCCGTACGGCCATCGTGCTCCCCCTGCAGGATGCTGGCCAGCTGCGAGGGTTCGTCGGGCTGGACGCCGTCGGCGATCCACGCGCCTGGGATGACACCGACCGGGACCTGCTGCGGGTGGTCGCCGGCCTGTGCACCAACGCGGTGCTCCACCGCGACCGTGAGGACGACCTGCGCCACAACCGCGAGCTCCTCGAACAGCTCACGGCGCAGCTGACCGCCACCATGGAGACCGTCAGCGACGGGATCGCGCTGTTCGATCACGAGCGGCGGATCACCTACGCGAACCCGCAGCTGGCGGCGCTCCTCGGGGTCGAGGCGCCGGCGCTGGTGGGCCAGCAGATCGGTGGGAGCCTGCCGGCCACCGCAGCCAGGGCCCTGGAGACCACCGTCGGACGGACCCTGGAGCGCGGCGACCCCGACAGCAGCCTGGAGCAGCTGCGCACCAGCGGGCGGTGGTTGGAGGTCCGCGCCTACCCGAGCCCCCAGGGGGTGGCCGCCTACGTCCGCGACGTGACCGAGCAGGTGGAGCGGGAGCGCACCCTCGAGCAGGCCGCCGCCGCGGAGCGCGAGGTCACCGCGCAGCTCAGGTCACTGGACCGCACGAAGAACGCCTTCCTGTCGGCGGTCTCCCACGAGCTCCGGACCCCCCTGACGGTGATCCGCGGCATGGCCGAGACCCTGCAGCGCACCCGGAACCAGCTCGAGGCCGGTACCCGCGACCGCCTCGAGGACGCGCTGGTGGGGCACAGCACCGAGCTCGCCCGCCTGCTCGACGAACTGCTGCAGGTCGACCGGCTGGCCAGGGGCCAGTTGGTCGCCAACCCGGCGACCTTCGACCTCGTCGCCCTCGCGCGGAGCACCCTCCACCAGCACCATGACCCGACCACCGCGCAGCTGGTGGCCCCAGCGACCTTGGCCGTGCACCTCGACCCCGTCCAGGTCGAGTCGCTGCTGGCCAACCTGCTCATCAACGCCCGCAAGTACGCACCCGACAGCCCGGTGCACCTGCGGCTCGAGCGACACGCTGCCGCGGGCGCGACCATCACGGTCCGCGACGAAGGGCCCGGGATCCCCGCGGCGCACCTCGACCGGGTGTTCGAACCCTTCGTCCGTCTCGCGGAGTCCCACCCACGGCCGGGGACCGGCGTCGGCCTGACCCTGGTGGCGGAGTTCGCGCGGCTGCACGGTGGCCGGGCCTACGCCGTGGACACCTGTGGACACGGCACCGAGGTGGTGGTGGAGCTGCCGGGGGCGTGACCGCCCGCGAGCTCAGGGCCGCAGGACCAGCTTGCCGAACAGCTCACCCTCCAGCATCTGCCGGAAGGCGCGGGGTGCCTCGGACAGCGGGAAGGTGTCGTCGATCGGCGGCCGGATCCCGGTGGCCTCCAGCATGCGCACCAGATCGACGAGTTCCTGGCGGGTCCCCATCGTGGAGCCCACCACCCGCAGTTGGCGGAAGAACACCCGCGCGAGGTCCGCGGGTGGGTTCGGGCCGGAGGTCGCGCCCGAGACCACGACGGTGCCCCCGGGCTCCAGTGCCTTCAGCGAGTGCTCCCAGGTGGCCTCGCCCACGGTCTCGACCACCGCGTCCACGCGTGCGGGCAGGCGCTGGCCGCTGGCCAGGGTCACGTGGGCACCGAGCTGGCGGGCCCGCTCCAGCTTGTCCTCGTCACGGCTGGTCACGGTCACGTGGAGCCCGGCCCCGCGTGCCAGGAGCAGGGCCGCGGTGGCCACACCCCCACCGGCACCCTGGATCAGGACGCGCTGACCCGGGCGGAGCTCCGCTCGGGTGAACAGCATCCGGTAGGCCGTCAGCCAGGCGACGGGCAGGCAGGCAGCCTCCTCGAAGGTCAGAGCCGCCGGCTTGTCCACGAGGTTGCGCGCGGGTACGGCCACCTGCTCGGCGAAGGTGCCGTCGTAGCGCTCACTGAGGATGGAGAAGTCGCCGGTCAGGGTCTCGTCACGGCCATCGGGGTCGGAGACGACGGCGTGGACCACCACCTCACGTCCCGTGGCGGTCACCCCGGCCGCGTCGCATCCCAGCACCACGGGCAGCCGCGCCGGGTCGATGCCCACGCCCCGCAACGTCCACAGGTCGTGGTGGTTGAGGGCGGCCGCCCGGACCGTGACGACCTCCCATCCCGGTGGCGGTTCCGGGGGCGGGTGATCGCCCAGACGCAACCCAGCGAGGGGGTCGTGTGGATCGGCGGCTGCTGCGGTGACGGCGAACATGCCGCCAGCCTAACGGCGGTGGTCGCGTCGTCGGCACCCCGCCGGCCCGCAGGAGCCCGGTGGCGCCGGTCGGCTCAGGCGTGCCAGGCCGTGGCCGGGGTCGGCACCGGGTCGAGGGCGGTGTCCACCCACCCGCCGACGGTGGCCGCAAGGTCGGGGTCGGCCACCCGCGCCAGCAGCTGGATGGCGTCGGGTCGTGCCGCACCGCGCCACCGCGTCCAGGTGACCTGGGCCGGGTCCAGGCCCAGCGCCGTGGCCGTGCGGTGGCGCACGAGGTCACCGGCGGCCTCCGGCCCGACGCGCACGATGACCCGGACCCGGTCGCGCACGTCGGCTGCCTCGGCCACCAGCACCGCCAGGGCGCGGGCCACGAGCTGGGGACCGGCGGCGGTCAGGGTGATGGCGTGCTGGTCGATCTCCGCAAGGCTGGCCAGGATCCCCACACCCAGGGCGAAGCCCGCGTCGTGGTCCAGCCGCTGCCGGGCCTGCTCCGCCGCCGCCGCCCGTGCGAGGTGGTGGGCGAGCTCCTCCTCCTGCCGCTCTGCCGCCGCGGTCGCCGCGTCCGCGCCCCCACCGGGCGCCACCGCAGGAGGCGGACCGGCGGCATCCGCCGGTCCCCCGGCACCACCCGTGGCTTCCGGGGTCCTGGTTCCCCGGGCGCGGTGGCTGCGGGGGGCCACCTCCCCGA
>SKTN01000330.1 GCA_007117945.1 Nitriliruptoraceae bacterium
AGCGGTGCTGGTTCCACCGCAAGAACTACTTCTACCCCGACCTGGCCAAGAACTACCAGATCAGCCAGTACGACGTCCCCCTGATCCACGACGGCCACCTCGACGTCGAGGTGGAGCTCGCCGACGGCAGCGTCCAGACCCGCCGGGTGGGCATCGAGCGCCTCCACATGGAGGAGGACACGGGCAAGTCGTTGCACGTCGGTGACACCGGTCGCCTCCACGGCGCCGACCGGTCGCTCATCGACTACAACCGGTGCGGGATCCCCCTGCTGGAGATCGTCTCCCACCCCGACATCCACGACCCGGAGACCGCCCAGGCCTACCTGCGTGAGCTCCAGGCGATCGTGCGGGCCGTGGACGTCTCCGATGCCCGGATGGACCAGGGCTCGATCCGCTGCGACGCCAACGTCTCCGTGCGCCGTCCGGGCGAGCCCCTGGGCACCCGCACGGAGATCAAGAACCTCAACTCCGTGCGCTCCCTGGGGCGGGCCATCGCCTTCGAGGCACGCCGCCAGGTCGCGGTGCTCGAGGACGGCGGCACGATCCGGATGGAGACGCGGCACTGGGACGAGGGACGCGGGGTCACCGAGACGCTCCGGGTCAAGGAGTCGGTGACCGACTACCGCTACTTCCCCGACCCGGACCTGGTGGCCGTGACCTCACCCGCTGCGCACGTGGAGACCGTGCGCGCGCGACTGCCCGAGCTGCCGGCGCAGACCCGGGCGCGGCTGCTGGCAGCCGGTGTCCCACGGGAGTCGGCGGTGGCGCTGGTCGGCACCGCCGCGCTGGCGGTGTTCGACGACGCCGTGGCCGCGGGCGCACCACCCGCGGCGGCGGCGAACTGGCTCACCGGCGACGTCGCCGGTCAGCTCGCCGCCGCGGAGCTCGAGCTCGGCGACAGCGGCCTCACCGGCGCCCACGTGGCCGAGTTGGTCGCCCTGATCGACGATCGCACCCTGTCGACGACGCTCGCCAAACAGGTGCTCACCGGGGTGATCGAGGCCCGTGGTGTCAGCACACCCGCCGAGGTGGCGAAGGCGCAGGGCCTCGAGCAGGTCTCCGACGAGGGTGAGCTGCGTGCCATCGTGGAACAGGTCGTCGCCGACAACGCGGGGACGGTGGAGGACATCCGGGGTGGCAACGACAAGGCCATCGGTGCCCTGGTCGGTCAGGTGATGAAGGCCACCCGCGGCCAGGCCGATCCGCGCAAGACCAACGAACTGCTCCGCGAACTGATCGGTCCGTAGCGCCGCACCGCGCCCTGGGACGGGTGGCCCGGCGGTTCCGAAGCTCGGTGGCCTACCCTGCCGGGTCGAAGCTGGTGGGAAGCGAGGGACGACGTGGTACTCGAGCGGATCGACGACCCCGAGGATCTGCGGGCGCTTGCGGATGAGGACCTGCCGCTGCTGGCCGACGAGCTGCGCCACGCCATCATCGACGCGGTGTCGAAGGTGGGCGGGCACCTCGGCTCCAACCTGGGCGTGGTCGAGCTGACCATCGCGCTGCACCGGGTGTTCCACTCGCCCGAGGACCTGCTGGTGTGGGACACCGGCCACCAGGCCTACGTCCACAAGATGCTCACGGGCCGCCGTGACGCCTTCGACACCCTGCGGCAGGCCGGTGGGCTGTCGGGCTACCCCTCCCGGGAGGAGTCGGTCCACGACGTGGTGGAGAACAGCCACGCCTCCACGGCGCTGTCCTGGGTGTCGGGGCTGGCGCGGGGTCAGTCGGATCTGCCCCTGGAGGAGCGGCGCCGGCTGGTGGCCGTCGTGGGCGACGGTGCCCTGACCGGTGGGATGGCCTACGAGGCGCTCAACAACCTCGGGCACCACCAGCTGCCCGCCATCATCGTGCTCAACGACAACGGGCGCTCCTACGCGGAGACGGTCAGCCGGCTCTCGGAGCGGGTCGCGGACCTGCGCAGCGACCCGCGGTACCGGACCTTCAAGGGCCGGTTCGATGCGGCGCTGTCCCGCCTGCCCTTCATCGAGCGGCTGACCGAGGCAGGGCTCGACGCCATCAAGTCGGCGGTGTCCGAGGCCCCGGCGCTGCAGTCCTTCGTCGAGGCGCTCGGGGTGCGCTACCTCGGCCCCTACGACGGCCACGACCTCCCCCGCCTCGAGCACGCGCTCAGCCACGCCGCGCGGCTGCACACCCCGGTGCTCGTCCACGTGCTCACCCAGAAGGGCAAGGGCTACGCGCCCGCGGAGACCGACCCGGAGAAGAAGCTGCACGACACCTCCGCCTTCGACGTGGAGACCGGGCGTGCCAACGGGCGACGCAGCGCGCCGTCCTGGACCGCGGCCTTCTCGACCACCCTGCTGGAGCTCGCCGAGGAACGTGCGGAACTGCTCGCGATCACCGCGGCGATGCCCGGGTCCACGGGTGTGCTGCCCCTGGCCGCCCGCCATCCCGAGCAGGTGGTGGACGTGGGCATCGCCGAGCAGCACGCGGTGACCTCCGCGGCGGGGCTGGCCCACGCCGGCAAGCTGCCCGTGGTGGCGGTCTACTCGACCTTCTTCTCCCGGGCCTTCGACCAGGCGAACCTCGACGTTGGCCTCCACGACGAGCACGTGGTGTTCGTCCTCGACCGGGCGGGTATCACCGGCGACGACGGCCCGAGCCACCACGGCATCCTCGACCTGTGCCTGAGCCTGCGCATCGCCAGCGCCACGGTGCTCACCCCTTCCTGCGCGGAGGACGTGGACGCCCTGCTGCGCGTCGCCGTGGAGCTCACCGGGCCGGTGTTCCTGCGCTTCCCCAAGGGCAGTGCGGTGGTGGCGGCCGACCTCGGCATCGACGGGGCCACCGACGAGGTGGAGGGGCTCGCCGCCCGCCGGCTCCGTGACGGCGCCGACGTCACCGTGCTGGCGGTGGGCGACCGCGCCGCGGCCGCGTTCCAGGCCGCGGAGCTCCTCGCCGAGGAGGGTGTGGAGGCCGCGGTGTGGGACGTGCGCAGCGTCCGACCCGCCGATCCCGCCCTGCTGGACGCCGCAGCCGCCGCGCCCCTGGTGGTCACCGTGGAGAACGGGCTGGTCGGTGGTGGCGCGGGGGCGGAGCTCGCGGACCGGCTGAGCGAGCGTGCGGGGGTGCGGCACGCACCTCCGGTGCTGCGGCTCGGCGTCCCCGCGGCCTACCTGCCCCACGGTGCGCCGGACCGCATCCTGGCCGAGCTCGGCCTCGATGCGGCGGGCATCGCCGCGGCCACGCGCAAGGCGCTCAACGACGAGCGCTGAGCGCAGCGACTTGACCGCTGGGCTGCGACACGCAACCATCGCGCTCCGGTCGAGCGACCGGGACCAACCGACACACGGAGCAGCGCACGTGCTACGGGACCTGAGGAACGGGACGGACGCGCGGGTACGCGCTCACGTCCGTGTCCTCGTCGTCGTTCCATAGCGCGTGCTCGCCCCGAGCACGCGCGAACCTCCCGGAGCACCGGGAGGTTCTCTCGTAGGAGGGGCGGGCGTCACGCGGAGGATCCCGCGGGCGGGCCCTACAGGGAGGCGAGACACATGGAGATCACCGGTGCCCAGGCCGTCATGAAGAGCCTGGAGGCGCTCGGCGTCGACACCGTCTTCGGGTACCCGGGAGGCGCGATCCTCCCGGCCTACGACCCGATGATCGACGCCGGGTTCGAGCACATCCTCGTGCGCCACGAGCAGGGGGCGATCCACATGGCGGAGGGCTACGCCCACGCCACCAACCGCGTCGGGGTGTGCATCGTCACCTCCGGGCCGGCGGCGACCAACCTGGTCACCGGCCTGACCGACGCGATGATGGACTCCG
>SKTN01000353.1 GCA_007117945.1 Nitriliruptoraceae bacterium
ACGTGATGGGTCCCCTGCTCGTCAGCCTCTACGTGTTCGTGCTCGCGGCGTTCCTCGGCTTCGAGCTGATCAACAAGGTGCCGCCCACCCTCCACACGCCCCTGATGTCGGGGGCCAACGCGATGTCCGGCATCACCGTCATCGGGGCGCTGACCCTGGTGACCGTGGCGACACCCTCGGTCGGTGTCGTCCTCGGGTTCCTCGCCCTGGTGCTCGCCACCATCAACGTGGTCGGGGGCTTCCTGGTCACCGACCGGATGCTGGCGACCTTCGGGAGGCGCAAGTGAACGTCACCGAGCTGACCGCGCTGCTCGCCCTGGCCTCGATCGCGCTGTTCGTCATCGGGCTGAAGCGCCTGTCGCGGGTGCGGACCGCCCGCAGCGGCAACGCCCTCATGGCCGCCGGGATGCTGCTGGCGGTGCTGATCACCCTGCTGGAGATCGGGCTGGTCGACTACCGCTGGATCATCGGTGGCCTGGCGCTCGGTGCCGCGATCGGCGTGGCCATCGTGGTGCGCGCCCAGGCCACCCAGATGCCGGAGATCGTCGCACGGTTCAACGGCTTCGGTGGTGCGGCCTCCGCGCTGGTGGCGCTGTCGCTGTTCTGGCTCGAGGTGGTGCAGACACCGTCGCAGGCCACCGCCGCGAGCGTCCTCGGCGGGACCGCCGGCACCACCCTGGTGCTGTCGGTGCTGATCGGGTCGGCCACCCTGTCGGGCAGCATCCTCGCGGAGCTGAAGCTGCGGGGCACGTTGTCGGGGAGTCCCCGGATCCCCGGACGCACGGCGGTGATGGGCGCCCTGCTGCTGGCCGGTCTCGCCCTGGGCGCGGTCGCGGTGTTCGGGGTGGAAGGTGCGGGCCTCGCGGCGGCGCTGGTGGTGGGCCTGGTCCTGGCCAGCCTCCTTGCCGGGGTGGTGCTGGTGCTGCCCATCGGTGGCGCGGACATGCCCGTGGTCATCAGCCTGCTGAACTCCCTGTCGGGGCTGGCCGCCGCCGCCGCGGGTTTCGCCCTGACCAACCAGCTGCTGATCATCGCGGGCACGATCGTGGGCGCCGCCGGGTTGATCCTGACCCAGATCATGTGCGTGGCGATGAACCGCTCCCTGGTCAACGTCATCGCCGGCAGCTTCGGTGAGGGCGGTGACGTCGAGCACGGGGAGTACGGCCACGTGGTCGCCGCCGACCCGGAGTCGGCGGCGATGGTGCTGGAGGCCGCGGGCTCGGTGATCATCGTGCCGGGGTACGGGCTGGCGGCGGCGCGGGCACAGAACGCGGCCCACGACCTGGCCAAGGCCCTGATCGCGCGGGGGACCGAGGTGCGCTTCGCCATCCACCCCGTGGCGGGGCGGATGCCGGGCCACATGAACGTGGTCCTCGCCGAGGCCGAGGTGCCCTACGAGCTGCTGTTCGAGATGGACGTCATCAACGCCGAGTTCTCCTCCACCGACGTGGCCATCGTCGTCGGCGCCAACGACGTCGTGAACCCCGCGGCGAACGACACCCCCGGCAGCCCCATCGCCGGCATGCCGATCCTCGAGGTGGAGCACGCCCGGCAGGTGTTCGTGATCAAGCGCAGCCTCTCGCCCGGGTACGCCGGCATCAAGAACGAGCTGTTCGAACGGGACCACACCGCGATGCTCTACGGCGACGCCAAGCAGGTGCTGACCGAGCTGGCCGCCGAGCTGCAGTCGGCCGGCTGAGCCCCACGTGGCGGCCGCAGATGGCCGCGGCCGGTCTGCTCACTAGAGTCGGGGCGACGGCGGATCGACGACGCTTCGCCGCGTGGAGGGTGGGGGTGCCCAGTGGATCCGGAGAAGCCCGACCGCAACCTGGCCATCGAGCTGCTGCGTACCACCGAGGCCGCAGCCATGGCGGCGGCCCGGTGGCAGGGTCGCGGGGACAAGGTCTCCGGTGACCAGGCGGCCGTCGACGCGATGCGCACGGTCCTCGACACCGTGGACATCGACGGGACCGTGATCATCGGGGAGGGGGAGAAGGACGAGGCCCCGATGCTCTACAACGGTGAGCGGGTGGGCACCGGCCAGCAACCCGAGGTGGACATCGCCGTCGACCCGGTCGACGGCACGCGCCTGCTGGCCGAGGGGCGTCCCGGTTCCCTGGCGGTGATGGCCGCCGCACCGGCGGGCTCGATGTTCGACCCCGGCCCGTGTGTGTACATGGAGAAGCTGGTGGTGGGTCCGGAGGCCGTCGGCGCCATCGACCTCGACCGGCCCATCGACGACAACCTGCGGGCCATCGCCGAGCACACGGGGCGGGACCTCGGCGAGCTCACGGTGGTGATGCTCGATCGCGAGCGCCACGACGAGGCCAAGCGCCGTGTGCGCGCCACGGGCTGCCGCCTGCAGCTGATCAGCGACGGCGACGTCGCGGCCGGGATCGTGGCCACCTGGGACGAGCGGCCCCAGATCGACGTGCTCTACGGCATCGGTGGCACGCCCGAGGGGGTGATCCTGGCCTGCGCGGTCAAGGCGCTCGACGGGCAGATGCTCGCACGACTGTGGCCCCGCTCCGACGCCGAGCGGGACGCCGCCCTGGCCGGTGGGTACGACCTCGAGGCCATCCTGACCCAGGACGACCTGGTCGCGGCCGACGACTGCTTCATCTCCTGCACGGGGATCACGCCGGGACAGCTGCTGCGCGGCGTGAGTTTCGACCGTCACGGTGCCACCACCGACACCCTGGTGATGCGGGCGAAGTCCGGCACCGTGCGGTCCGTGCGGGCCCGGCACCGGCTCCACAAGCTGCGCGCCTACGCCGCGGTGACCTACTGAGCCGCGAACCAGCCGCGCCCGCTGCCGGTCACCGCGGGTCGGGGTGCCAGCTCCCGGATCGCGGGGAGCAGGGCCACGGGGAACTCGATGGGTAGGGCGTGGCTGGCACCCTCGACCACCGTCAGCCGTGCATCGGGCAGCATCGCCACCAGGTCACGGCCGACCTCGGGAGGGGTCCACGCGTCGGCGGTGCCCACGGCGACCCAGGTCGGCACATCGACCTCGGGAAGCCAGGGCGTGGGGTCGAAGTCGTGCATGCCCCGGGCCGTCCAGATCGCGGTCCGCGGGTCCACGTTGCTCAGGTGGAAGCGGTAGGGCCGCATCTTGGCGTCGGGGGTGTGGGGCCCGAGCGCCCGGATCGCGCGCGCCACGGGCATCGTGATGGGCAGCTCCAGGGCACGCATGGCCTGGCCGGTGAGGGCGCGGGGCAGTGCGGGCACCGTGATGGACACCGCGGGGAACACCGCGGCCGCCGCGCGGGAGCCGTAGAAGGTCAGCAGCGGGGAGGCGTAGGGGCCGGCGAGCAGGGCCAGCTGTCCCACGAGGTCCGGTCGGGCCCGCCACAGGGCCAGTGCCACCTCGACTCCCATGGAGTGGCCCACCACCGTGGCCGACCGGATGGCCTCGGCATCGGCCACGGCCGCCACGTCGTCGGCCAGACGGTCCATGGTGTAGCCGGTCGCCCGCGGTGGCCGCGCCAGGCCCTCGGCCTCGCTCGACGCGCCGACGCCGCGGTAGTTGAGCACCACCACGCGCCGGGTGGTGGCCAGGGCCGGGGCCAGGTCGATCCAGAAGTTGTCCGGGCACAGGTAACCCGCGCAGAACAGCACCGCCGGGGCGCCCACGGGACCGCGGACGGTGTAGGCCACGCGGGTGCCGTCAGGGCTCGTGGCCCAGCGG
This sequence comes from Nitriliruptoraceae bacterium, assembly GCA_007117945.1. Classification (GTDB taxonomy): domain Bacteria; phylum Actinomycetota; class Nitriliruptoria; order Nitriliruptorales; family Nitriliruptoraceae; genus T1Sed10-7. The sequence continues at coordinate 3,692 of SKTN01000353.1, forward strand.
TCCTTGGGCCACAGGTGCCCCCCGCGGTCGGACCAGGACACTGCCGACGACGGCACAGCCACCTCCCACACGCCGGGGGCG
>SKTN01000389.1 GCA_007117945.1 Nitriliruptoraceae bacterium
CGCCACCGTCACCGAGGTGCGGGCATGACCCGCGGCGTGGTCATCGTCGGTGCCGGGCTCGGCGGGCTGTCCGCTGCCTGCCACCTCGCCGGCCGGGGTGTACCCGTGACCGTTCTGGAGCGCGCCGCCCACCCCGGCGGACGGGCAGGGCTGCTCGAAGGCGACGGCTACCGCTTCGACACCGGCCCCGCGGTGCTCACGATGCTCGGGGTGATGGAGGACACCTTCGCCGCTGCCGGCGCGGACCTGCACGACCACCTCGACCTCGTCCGCCTCGACCCGGCCTACCGGGCGCGTTTCGCCGACGGCTCGCACGTGCACGTGCGTGCCGCGCGTGACGACATGCGTGAGGAGCTGCGGGCCTTCGCCGGTGACGGGGCCGCCGACGGCTTCGACGGCTTCGTCACCTGGCTGGAGCGGCTGTTCGCCCTGGAGTTCGCCGACTTCATCGACCGGGACTTCGACGCGCTCGCCAGCCTGTTGCGCCAGCCCCGCGCCCTGGTCCGTCTGGCGGTGGCGGGCGGCTTCGGCCGCCTGCAGCCCGCGGTCGACCGGTTCTTCGACGACCCCCGTCTGCAGCGGCTGTTCTCCTTCCAGGCGATGTACGCGGGGATGTCGCCGATGCGGGCGTTGGCGATGTACTCGGTCATCACCTACCTCGACACCGTGCAGGGGGTCTACTTCCCGCGAGGTGGCGTACACGAGCTGTCCACCGCCCTGGCCGACGCGGCACGGGCGGCCGGTGTCGACCTGCAGCTCGGTGTCGAGGTGGAGGCCATCACGCCGGCGCAGGGGGGCGGCCCCGCCCGGGTGCACTCCAGCGCCGGCACCTTCGACGCCGAGGTGGTGGTCGCCAACCCGGACCTGCCGGCCGTCTACGAGCAGCTGGTCGACGTGGCCGCGCCCCGGCGGCTGCAGCGCGGGCACCACTCGCCCTCCTGCCTGCTGTGGCTGGTCGGTGGACGCCGTCCCGAGGGGGCCAACCCCGCGCACCACACGATCGACTTCGGCGCAGCCTGGGCACGGACCTTCTCCGAGCTGCTCGACGAGGGGCGGCCGCAGTCGGACCCCTCGCGTTTCGTGACCACCCCGAGCGTCACGGATCCGCGCCTCGCGCCGGCGGGTCGGGACGTCCTGCACGTGCTGGAGCCGGTGCCCAACCTGCGCGCCGGTCTGGACTGGCGCCGCCTGGAGCCACAGCTCACGGAACGGATGCTGACCTGGCTCGACGCCTCGGGCCACCTCGAGGGTGATCCCGAGGTGCTGCACACGACCACGCCGGTGGACTGGGCGGCCCAGGGGATGGGTGCCGGTACGCCCTTCTCCCTGGACCACCGCTTCACCCAGACCGGTCCGTTGCGCCCGGCACTCACCGACCGGCGGCTGCCCGGGGTGGTGTTCGTCGGCTCGACCACCCGTCCCGGGGTCGGCGTGCCGATGGTGCTGATCTCCGGCCGGCTCGCCGCCGACCGGGCCCTCGACCGACTGGGCCCTGCCACGCACGGCCGCAGGTCGGGGGGTTCCCGACCGACCCGCCCGCGGCGGTCCCAGGGTCGGGAGGTCAGCCGTGCCAGCTGACCAGACCTCCCCGACGACGCCACGCGCGCGCAGCCGCGAGCTCGCGGCGAGCTACGCCCTGGGCCGACGGCTGCACCGTGCCCACGGCACGACCTACTACTGGGCCACACGCGCCCTGCCGCGGGCCGACCAACCCCACGTCCACGCGCTCTACGGGTTGTGCCGGTACGCCGACGAGATCGTCGACGCACCGGATCGGGGCAGCGTCGCTGCGCGGGCCGCGGCGCTCGATGGGCTGCGGGCGCGCTTCGACCGGGACCTCGCCGCGGGCCGCAGCGACCACCCGGTCCTGGCAGCGGTCGTCGACACCGTGCAGCGGCTGTCCATCGACCCGGAGCTGCTGCGGCGGTTCTTCGCCTCCATGCGCATGGACCTGTCGGTGTCGAGCTACCGCACCCACGCGGACCTCGAGCGCTACATGGACGGCTCGGCGGCGGTGATCGGCGAGCTGCTGCTGCCGGTGCTGCGGCCCCCTGACCCGGACGCCGCCCGCGACGGCGCACGCACGCTCGGCGTCGCCTTCCAGCTCACCAACTTCCTGCGGGATGTGGATGAGGACCTCGAGCGCGGGCGCATCTACCTGCCGTGGGAGGACCTCGAGCGCTTCGGCGCCGATCCGCGGCGTCGGCTGGCCGACGCCCCCTGGCGGGCCTTCAGCCGGTTCCAGATCGACCGCATCCGGGGCATCTACGCCGAGGCGGACGCCGGCATCGCCCTGCTGCCGCCCCGCTCGGCCACGGTGATCCGTGCGGCGCGGGTGCTCTACAGCGGCATCCTCGACCGGATCGAGGACGCGGACCACGACGTCTTCACCGTCCGCGCTCGTATCGCGACCCCGGTGAAGATGGCGGTGGTCGGCCGGGAGGTCGTCCGCCGTCATCGGCCCGCACCTGCCGGCCGGGACGGCGTGGCCCCCGGTGCTGTCGGCACCGTGCGGGGCGCCGGCGGTGGCCGGCCAGCCACGTCGCAGCGTCCACTGCCCGCTGAACGGTGAGGCGGTGATGGAGCCCTTCCACTACCTCCTCGTGCTGATCGCCTGCCTGGTGATCACCGCGCCCCTGGAGTGGGTCATCGGTGCCAGGGTCTACCGACGCCCTCGCCGCCTGGCCCTGACGCTGCTGATCGCCATGACGCCCTTCGTCGTCTGGGACCTGGTCGGCATCGCCCGCGGGCACTGGGACTTCTCCCCGCGCTACACCCTGGGACTCGACCTGGGCGGCGTGCTGCCGCTCGAGGAGCTGCTGTTCTTCGTGGTCATCCCCATCTGCGCCCTCCTCACCCATCAGGCCGTCCTGCGGCTGGGAGCCCGGGCGTGGCCACGGGGACGCCTCGCCCGCGAGGCCCGGGAACTCGGTGCGACACGCCCGTCCACCGCAGCGCTCGACCAGGAGGTGGGTGGTGCCTGAGTACACCCTGCTGACCCTGGTCGCGATCGTGGTGGTCGTCGTCCTCGACCTCGCCGTGGTCCGTACCCGGCTGCTCGCCACACTGGGGTTCTGGCTTGCGCTGGCGATCATGTGGGGGTTCCAGATCCCGGTCGACGGGTGGTTGACCCGGCTGGACGCCGCGATCGTGCGCTACGACGAGCAGCACTTCAGCGGGGTGCGGATCTTCCTCGACTCGCCGATCGAGGACTTCGGGTTCGGCTTCGCGATGATCCTGGCGACGCTGATGGTGTGGACCGTGCTGGGCCGTCGGGAGCCGATGACCGAGCGGTCGACGACCACCTAGCCGGCGGCTCAGCGGCGCCGGCCGCTCCCACGGGAACGTCCACCCCGGGACCCACTCGAACGGCTCCGTGTCCCGGAGCTGCGGCCACGCGGTGCGCTGCTGCGCGCGGCGCCACCGGTCGCGCGCCCGGCCCCCGAGCGCGTGTTGCGGCGGGCACGTCCCAGGCCGTAGCCGACGGCGGCACCGGGGATGAGGCCACCTCGGCGGCGGCCGCCCTGGTAGCCGCGCCGACGGCCCCCTCCGGTCAGCCGGCCGATGACGCGCAGCACCATGGACAGGAGGATGAACCCGACCACGACCACGATGAGCAGGGTGACCGACACGCGGCCGATGACCGGCAGCTCGACGCTGCCGGCGCCGTCAGCGGCATCCAGGCCCGGGATGCCACCCGCTGCCCCGCCCGCCAGCAGGTGGTCGCTGAAGGCGCGGGTCGCCGCGACGATGTCATCGTC
>SKTN01000225.1 GCA_007117945.1 Nitriliruptoraceae bacterium
AGACCGCAGGGCGTCGAGCTCCGTCGCCAACCTCACCTCAACCGCGGGGGCGTACGCCGCGCCCCGCTCAGCAGCGACGTCGAGGTACTCCCGGGCCTCGGTGGGGTCCGGGAGGGCAGGAGCCACGCAGGTGCTGAACATGTGTTCGACTCTACCGCGTGGCTGCGACACGGCCGCGATGTATCCACAGCCGCACCACGGGAGCGGAACCCGCGACGCACCGGTCCGCCCCACCGCCCACCAGCAGCGCTACGGACAGCCAGGACGGGACCGCCCACCAGCAGGGCTACGGACGGCCAGGACGGGAGAGCCGACCCGACGCGCGCCGTCGGGCCCCCCTGTCCAGCATGGCGCGGTCCAGCAGGTCGAGCAGCGCCACGGCCAACAACGATCCCGCAGCCAGCCCGGGCGCCACCCAGAAGATCGGCAGGAACCCGAGCCACGCCGCCAACGCCCCGGCCGCGAGAGCACCCAGCACCGCACAGACCGCAGGCAGCACCAGCCACCAGCGCTGGACCCCGGCGACCGCGCCGACCACCACCCCGACAGCCAATGGGGGCAGAAACACCATCGCACCCCAGACCGCACCCCAGAACGGCGACCACACCCTGGGCATCGTGGTGAAGCCGACGAACGTCGTGACCACGGTCACCACGACCGCCACCACCAGCGCCACCCAGGCCAGCGCCAGCCACTCGCGCCCGGAACGCACCGACATGGGACTCAGCCCCTACGGGGTTGCACGTCATCAAGTCTCACCACACCAGGGTTGCCGCGCCAGAGCCACAAGGACCCTCCTGGGGCACGAGCACGGCTGGGCCCGCGGCATTCCGACCAGCAACCGCGGCCCCCGACAGCAACAACAGCACCCGACCAGCCCCCGCCTCACCCCTCGTCGCGCTGCCGGTGCCGCCGCTTCATCTCATGGGCCCGGTAGTGCAGGCGCTTGCGCATCGCCGGGGAGTAGGTGGTGGTGTCCAGCTCCTCGCTGGTCAGCTCGAGGACCTGCGCCTGGCGGAACAGCTCCTCCGACGCACAGGAGCGTGGCGCCACCTCGCGCAGCTGCGCGACGGTCTCGCGCAGCAGGCCGGACGCGTCCGCGTGCCGCCCCTCGTCGGCCAGCTTCCGGGCCCGGTCGGTGGCCCGGGCCGCGGACAGGACCACCACCTCGTCGGTGACCTCCGGGTCGGGGGCCGCCCCTGCGGCCTCCTCGGCGGAGACGGCGTTGACGAGCACCGGGAAGGTTGACCGGTGGCTGACCACCTCCTCCCCCACGGTCACGTAGCGCAGCACCAGCTCCGCGACCTGTTGGACACCGAGGCTGACGAGGTTCGGGATGTGCAACCGCAGCACCACCCGCAGCCGCTGGCCGGAGAAGACGTCGCCGAGCTGGACCTGGACGCCGCCCTCGACCCCCACCGACGGGTAGTCGTTCAGCACCTCGAGCAGCTGGACCTCCCCGGCCGGCCGCAGCTCCAGGCTGACGTTCTGGGCCACCACCGCCACGAGGTCGTCGAACTCCTGGGCGAAGATCGCGGGGATGTCCTCCACCGACTCCGCGAACCAGCCCCGCCCACCGCCGGCGTCCGCGATGCCGGTGAGCAGCTCCTCGGCGAAGCCGTCCCCCACCCCGATGGTGGTCGTGGAGATCCCCTGCTGCGAGGTGGCGCGTGCGACCGCCGTCAGCTGCGACGGGTCCGTGACGCCCTGGTTGGCCAGCCCGTCGGTGAGCAGCAGGACCCGCCGTACCCCGTCGTCACGCCGGCGGACCTCCTCGACCGCCTTCAGCCACCCGCCCGAGAGGTTGGTCATCCCACCCGGACGGATCGACGCGATGCCGGGCGCCAGCGCTGCCACGTCCGGTGACCGCAGGCTCGACACCAGCCGCACGTCGTCGTCGAAGGCCACCAGGGCGATGGCATCCTCGGGGTCGAGACGCTCGACGAGGTAGCGCGCGCACCGCTGCACCGTCGCCAGCTTCGCCCCGGCCATCGACCCCGAGCGGTCCACGGCCAGCCCGATCCGCAGCGGGCGGCGCGCGCCGCCCCTCGGCGCCTCCGGCACGGTGAGCTCGAACATGACGTGGACGTCGTGCTCGGTCTCCACCGCCAGCAGCTCATGCGCGAACCTGACCTGGCCATCCATCACTGCACCCCCGCCACGCACTCGACAGGAACCGACCATACGACGCGCCTGTGACAGCGACCGATCAGCAGGTCCCACGATCCCGGCGCGCGACCTCAGCGGTCAGGGCAGCCGTTCGAGGAGCGAGGACCGGCAGCCGTCCGGCGCGTTGACCGGGTTGCAGCGGGCGGGCGAACCGTCGGGGATCGCGACCTGGTAGCCCGATCCGAAGGGGCTCTCCCACGCGTAGTCGGTGCTGACGAACTGGGCGCCGCTCGCCAGCGCAGCGTCGCGGCGGGTCGTGTCGCCGCTGCGGGCCTCGATGGTCGGCACGTCCGAGCGGGTCCGCACCAGGTAGCCCTGTGCGACCAGCTCCTGGATGCGCGCCAGGTTCGCACCGCGCGGATCGCCGATCTGCACGAAGGCGGCGTCGGGTTGGCCCGGCGACGCCGTGGTGAACATCACCCGGCCCTCCAGGTTCGGCCGGCCGGCGAGGTAGGCCTGCCGGTCGGCGCCGCCGTTGTTGAACAGCGCGTAGACCTTGCCACGCGCCTGCTCCAGGGTCGGCCAGGCGCCGGCGAGCGCGGCTTCCTCGACGGTGTCGTAGCTCCCACGCAGGTCATCGGGGGTGATGAGCCGGTCGCGGTCGAACACCGACAGGATCTCCGCATCGAGGTCGTCGAGCAGTTCGGTGGTGAACTGCAGCGGCACGGTGAACCCGAGCCCGAGCGGGTCGGGGATCGCGTCGCTCTTGCCCTCGATCAGGATCGCGATCGGCAGGTGGCTCGGGTTCGCGTCCGACCAGCTCCGCACCTCCTCGAGACACCCGATGAGGGTGAGGCAGGTGGTCGCGAAGTCGATGTCCTGGACGTGCAGGACCTTGTAGCCGGGCTCGAGGAGCTCCGGGATGTTCGAGTCCGGGTCCATCCCGACGGCGAGGAACCCCTTGCGCTGGAAGTAGCGGCCACCCTCCGGATCGGCGAAGACATCGAGCTCGATCTGGCGGATGCCCTGCTCGGCGAACTGCACCTCGAGTTCCGGGTGCTCGTACTCGAGCGACGCGTACAGCTCGGGGTCGAAGGCCTGCAGGGCCGCGGCGATCGGTGGCGGTGGCAGGAGCTTGTAGCTGTTGTGGCTGCCGAGGACCTGCACCTCGTTGAGCGTGACGCACCTCGACTGCTGGCGCACCTGACCGGGCGCGACCTGCGAGCTCCCACCCCCGGCCCCCCGGGCCCGGGCAGGCAACGGCGCACAGGGATCCGCCCCACGCGCCGTCCCCTGCGGCGCCTCCTCAGGCCCCTGCGCGCCGGACATGGCCGTGGGCACGGCCGACGCCGGCGAGCCGACGGCCAGCAGCGTGCTCAACAGTGCGAGGAGCAGGAGCGCGAGCAGCGTGGCCCGCGACCTCGCCCGCGACCTCGCCCGAACGATGACGGTCGCTGTGCCGGAACGGTCCACGCCGGTCCCCTTCTCATCTGCCCCCGTCGCGACGGGGGGATCTGGAACACGTGGCAGCACGTCGCGTCCGCGTCGCTGCCAGCATGTCACAGATCGGCGTGGTCGGCGCAGCGTTCTCGACCTGCACGTCGTCCACCTCTTCCGGCAGGTCGTGACGAC
>SKTN01000328.1 GCA_007117945.1 Nitriliruptoraceae bacterium
CAGCAGGGACGACGTCGCTCATCGGGCGATCACCTCGTAACGGGTGAAACGGTCGGGGTGCGGCCGGAAGGCACCGCCAGGGATCCGCTCGTGGGAGATGCGGTGGTCCTCGGAGGCCATGTAGGCCTGGAACGCGGCTTCGGTGTCCCACCAGGACACCATGACCATCACGGTGGGATCGCGGCGATCCGCCCAGACCTCGAGGCGGTGGAAGCCCTCCCAGCCGTCCACACGCCCGAGGCGGTCCCGGAAGGCGGTGACCACAGCCGTGCGGCCCTCAGGTGGGACCGTGAGACGGCTGTGCGCGACGAAGCTCCCCGTCGGCGCCTGGTCGGCACCCTCCCGGGCTGGTGACGGGGTGCCGTCGACGGCCTCCGCCGCCCACACCCAACGATCACGGCCTGCCCGCTTCGCGGTGTAGAGGGCGGCATCGGCGCTGCGCAGGGTTGCCTGCGGATCCGCACCCGCGGGCGCGAGCCCGGCGGAGAAGGTGATCGGGTGGGGTCTCCGCCGCTCCCACTCACCGCGCAGACGCTGCAGCAGGGCGTCCGCATCCACCGTGCCCGCTGTCGGTGAGAGGATCAGGAGGAACTCCTCGCCGCCGTAGCGGCCGGCGAGGTCTCGCACCCGCACCGTGCTGGCGATGGTCTGACCGAAGGCGTGCAGGACCTTGTCGCCGGCCTCGTGCCCGTGCTGGTCGTTGAGCGCCTTGAAGTGATCGAGATCGAGCAGCACCACCACATCCGCGGGGTGGAGGCGGCCGAGTGCCCGGCCGAGGACCCGCCGGTTCGGCAGCCCGGTGAGCTGGTCGACCTCCGCATCCTCGGCCAGCCGGTGGGTCCGTTCCAGCAGCTCCACGGCGCGGTGCGCGTCGCGGGTGAAGCCGGGCAGGTGCCGTGCCAGCAGCATGTGCGCCACGCTGGTGTCCGCCGCCGTGGGCAGCAGCGGAGGGCCGGCGCCGAAGGACAGATCCACGGGCAGGGCGTTGCCGTCGGCCTCCTCCGCAGCGATGACGCTGCCACCGAGCGCCTCCACGAGTTCGACGGCGACCTGCCGGGCGTCGCCCGCCGACCGGATGCGCAGCAGATCCCGGGTCGCCGCCAGCACCGTGGCGACGTCCCCGTCCTCCCCGGCTGTGCGCTGCTGCGTCGTCACCCCGTCCACCTCGCGCGGGTGCATCTACCGACCCTAGCTCCCTGGCGGACCGCACGCAGTGGCCGGGCTGTGGGTCGCCGAGCGCCGCGAGCCGTCCACGAGCCCCGGTCGGACCGTCCGATGGCCAGCCGACCGGCCACCACCGTTCTCCCGGGTCCGGGGGGCTCGCCAGCCCCACCGCACCGACGTATCGTGCAGCACACGGAGCCGGGTCTCCCCCGCACAACGGCACTCCTGCCGACGACGATGCCAGCCGGTCTCTCACGAGGACCCCCAGGGCACCACCGCCCACCCCGGTTCCCCCGCCCCGGCCCCACCGCCGGTGGCCCCCTCGCGGCACCCGCACCTGCCCCGTGCCACGACCCGCGGACGCGACGCGTCCCCCTCACCTTCGGAGGTGCACCATGCCCGACCACACGACCACGACCACGAGCACGCCCACGACCGCACCTACGCCCAAGACCATCGCGCTGATCGCCCACGACAACTGCAAGATCGACCTCGTCGAGTGGGCCGAGTACAACCGCGAGAGCCTGCTCCCCCACCGCCTCATCGCCACCGGCACCACCGGCACCGTGCTCACCCACGAGGTCGGGCTCGAGGTGACCTGCCTCAACAGCGGCCCCCTCGGCGGCGACCTCCAGATCGGTGCCATGGTCGCTGAGGGCACCGTGGACATGATCATCTTCCTGTGGGACCCCCTGGAGCCCCAGCCCCACGACCCGGACGTCAAGGCGTTGCTGCGGATCGCGACCCTGCGCAACATCCCCGCGGCCTGCAACCGGGCGACGGCCGACTTCCTCATCTCCAGCCCCATGGCCACCACGGAGTTCCAGCAGGCACGCCAGGACCTCCCGAACCAGCGCGACTTCCCCCTCGAGCGCGCCAGCTGACCCGCTGCTGCCTCCCCTCTGACGGCGTTGTTCCGACCTGCTCGCAGGAACGCCGTGGAGCAAGCCCTGGATGACGCGGCCCGGGTCCGGGCCGGAGACGGAGTCCGGGCCGGAGATGGGGACGGGGACGGGGCGCGAACCCCGTCCCGTCAGCCGAGCAGGTCCTGCATCCGTCGCTGGATCAGGTGCGTGGAGCGCAGCGGCGCTAGGCGGTTGATGAGGTTCATCAGCCGGGCGTCACGACCGACGAACACGTGCAGTCGGTCGGCTTCGATGCCGTCCACGATGGTGCGGGCAGCGTCCTCCGGCGAGGTGGAGCGATACCTGGCACCCGCCTCCTCGGCGCCACCGGGCACCGCCACCCCGGAGTTGCCGGTGATATCGGTGCTGACGGCGCCTGGGAACACCACCGTCACGCCGACGGGGGTGTCGAGGAGCTCCGCGTACAGCCCCTCGGTCAGCAGGCGCACAGCGGCCTTGGTGGCGCCGTAGATCGTCTGGCCCGGAACGGGCAGGAACCCACCCATGCTGGACACGTTCAGCAGGTGGCCCTCGGGCCGCTCCAGCAGGCCCGGGAGGAAGGCCTGCACCGTGTGCAACGTGCCGTGGAGGTTGACGTCGATGACGCGTTGGATCGTGTCGGGGGCGAGTTCGGCGACCCGCAGGAAGGGCTGGATGATGCCCGCCACGTTGACCAGGCCGTCGACGGGACCCAGGGCCCCTACGACCCGGGCCGGCAGCGCGTCCACCGCGGGACGATCGGTGATGTCCACGGTGAAGGTGGCGACCCGGTCGCCCGCCCCCGCGAGCTCCGCGGTGCCCTCGAGACCCCCTGGGCGGATGTCGACGGCGGCGACGCGAGCCCCGCGGCGCACCAGCTCGCACACCACCTGACGACCGATGCCGCTGCCGCCGCCGGTGACGACCATGACCTTGCCTGCGACCTTCACGTCCGTGCCTCCCTGTGCTCGGAGGGCGCGGTCGAGCCGCCGGTGCCGACCCCGTCGCCGAGGGTGGGTACCGCCAGGGCCGCCGCCCGCTGCGCGGCCCGGTGGGCCTCGGCCGGGTCGGTCTCCGTGACCACCACGCCGTAGACCATCCTGAGCACCAGGCCGAGATCGTCCACGGTCAGCCCGGCGTCGACCACCCCTGCCGTCCGCGCCCGCTCGAGGGATGGGCTGAGGATCGCGCGCAGCCGTTCGGCGTAGGGGCTGCCGTCCAGCTCGTGCCGGCGGTCCACGACCAGCTCGATGAAGGCCGTGGACGTCAGTACCAGCTCCAGCAGGCGGCGCCACAATCGCAGGAAGCCGTCCGCAGCCGTCTCGCTGGCGGCCAGCGCCTCCAGCTCCGTGAAGTTCTCCTCGAAGATCGCCAGGGCGAGATCGAGCCGGGTCGGGAAGTGCCGGTAGAGGCTCCCCTGTCCGACGCCGGCGTCCCGCGCGATGGCGCTCAACGGGACGTGGTAGCCCCGCTCGGCGAACAGCCGTCGTGCGGCGTCCAGCAGGGCTCGGCGGTTCCCGGCCGCCGCGGCGGGCCCCCGGTTGGTTGACGGGACGGTGGTGGACATGCTGCAGTCTACGCAGAACCGGACAGTGCTGTCCGGTTCGGTCGATCGGGAGGTCGGACGATGGCGCAGTGGGACCGGGACGTGGACGTGCTCGTGGTCGGCAGCGGCGG
>SKTN01000137.1 GCA_007117945.1 Nitriliruptoraceae bacterium
CGCCCGCGCGGCGCAGCGCGAGGCGGAGGCCCTGGGGCGGATCACCGAGGCGGCGGCGGCCACCGCCGCCAACATCGAGGTCGACGAGGCGGCGCTCGCCGCCGCCCTGGCACGCCTGGAGGCTGACGCCGAGGCCCGTGCAGCCCTGGTCACCGCGCTCGAAGCCCGGGTGGCACGCCTCGAGCTGGACGCGAGCCGGGTGTTCGTCCCCGTGGAGATCGACCTCGACCCCTTCGGCCCGCCCCCCGCCTGGGCCGAGCAGCTCCCGGGCCAGGGGCCCCGGTGGGCCGCGGCGATCGACGCCACCGCCAACCGGCACGGCATCGACGGCCGCCTGTTCGCGGCGCTGGTGTGGAGCGAGTCCGGGTTCTCCCCCGGTGTGGTGTCCCACGCCGGTGCCCTCGGGCTCGCCCAGCTGATGCCGGGCACAGCCCGCGGGCTCGGCGTCGACCCCCACGACCCCCTCCAGAACCTCGACGGCGGCGCCCGCTACCTGCGCGCCCAGCTGGACACCTTCGGCCGGGTGGATCTGGCCCTGGCGGCCTACAACGCCGGACCCGGTCGGGTGCAGCGCGCGGGCGGGATCCCCAACATCGTGGAGACCCAGGTCTACGTCCCCCGGGTCCTGGAGCGCTACGAGCGCCTGGGAGGCTGAGGCCACACCGGCCTCGGGGCCTGGCAGGTCACACCACGCGGCCCCCGCTGCGCCAGTACTCCCCCGCCGAGCGGTCGAGGTAGCCCTCGTCCACCAGCTGGCGCCGCAGGGTGGCGTGGTCGGGGTGGAAGCGGCGCAGCAGCGCGTTGACCTCCTGCTCGTCGTAGCGCACCCCGGGCTCGAACTCCAGCGCCAGGCGTTCGAGGACCACCAGGCGCTTGCTGCGCTGGGCCGGGAGCTCCCGCAGGCGGTCGCCGGTGAAGTAGCGGCCCAGCACCTCGCCCTCCTCCTCGGTCATGCCGAAGGCCACCCGCGGGCTCGGCGGGGTCGTCCGCGGCAACGCGCGGGCCTGGTCCCGCCACGCGGCGGCATCGAGGTGGTACGCCCCGTCCCGGCGCTGCACCAGGCCCGCCTGGACCAGGGGCGCGAGGGTGCGCAGCACCTCCTCGGGCGTGCGGTCGTGGCGCGCCACGAGCTCGGCGCTGGTGCGCGGCGCCGCGACGACGTCACCGACCACGGCCAGTCGGTCCGGATCGAGCAGGAGACGGAGCAGGTCGAGGGGGTCCATGGGGCCAGTGGTACCCCACGGGGTACCGTCCCGCCGCCGCGACCCGACGTGCCGACCGGCCGCGACCCGCCGACCCCGAGGTGTGGATGCCCGCCGCAGGAGCTCCCGCACCGACGCCCCTGCCGGGCGGGCGTGCCACCCCCACGGGCCGCCTCGGTGTCGTGGCATGGGTGGCCGTCGGGATCATCGCGGTGTCCACCGCGGCCATCCTCGCGCGCTTCGCGATGGGTGATACCCCCGGCGTCGTGCGCTCCGGCGAGGGCTCCGCCTCGGCCCTGGCCATCGCCTTCTGGCGCAGCAGCCTGGGGGCGCTCGCCCTGGCACCCGTCGCGTGGCGCCACCAGCGGCGCCAGCGCCGGGGCGGGGTCGTGCTGGGACGACGGCGGCACCTGCAGCTCGCCCTGGCCGGTGCCGCCCTCGCCCTGCACTTCGCCCTGTTCCAGGGCTCCCTGGCCCTGACCTCCGTGGCCTCGGCGGTGACCCTGACCACGATGTCGCCGCTGTTCGTCGCCCTCGGCGGGTGGTGGCTCCTGGGCGAGCGGACCACACGCCGGGCGTGGTGGGGTATCGGTGCCACCGTGGTGGGTGCGCTGGTCATCGGGATCGCCGACGCCACGGGCGGGGACCACGGTGGACGGGCGCTGCTCGGCGACACCATGGCCCTGGGGGCGGCCCTGGCGGGCACCGCCTACCTGCTGGCCGGTCGCCACGCCCGGCAGGCCGTCACCGTCAGCACCTACGGCGCCCTCGTCTACGGGTGGGCGGGAGCGCTGCTGCTGGTCGTTGCGGGGCTGACGGGCGCCCCGCTCACGGGGTTCACGCCGACCACCTGGTTGGCCATCGCCGGCATCGTGGCGGGGCCGCAGCTGCTGGGCCACACCGTGTTCAACCTGCTGCTGGCCACGCTGAAGGCCAGCACGGTGTCCATCGCGATCCTCGGCGAACCCGTCGGTGCGGGGCTCCTGGCGTGGCTGCTGCTCGGTGAGCTCCCCGAGCCCCTGTTCGCCCTGGGGGCACCGCTGGTGCTGCTCGGGGTGGCCGTGGTGATCCGCAGCAACGCCGACCCGTCACCGGTACCCGACGACCGGCACGAGACGCCCTGAGCGGCCGTCAGAACACCAGGGGCAGGCTGGTCCGCTCCTCGAGCACGCCGACGATCGCGCCGCGGGCGCGGCCCTCGCGGGCCCGTGCATCCACCGTGGCCGCCAGCTCCCGGGGCGCCAGCTCCGGGTCGGGGTGGCCCCCGCTGAGCACCACCAGCATGGTGCCCTTCAGGCGCAGCGCCGCCTCGATCCACCCGGTGTCCAGCCCACCGCGGGTGGCGCGCAGCAGCGCGTCCTCCCGCTCGTCCACCAACCGCAGCTCCCGACCATCGAGCTGGAACCCGACCTTCGCCCCCCGGGGCAGCTCGGCACCCAGGAAGGCATCCAGCTCCCGCAGCTCAGCCTCCGCCAGGGCGGTGAGCAGCAGGGGGCCACGGCCATGCTCGGTGACCGAGGCCACCAGCAGGGGCATCCCGCCCACCCGCAGGGACCGCAGGGCGACACCGTCGGTGGCCGTCGCGTCATCGTGGATCCCGGGGTTCATCGTCCGCCTCCTCGCGCGTGGATCAGGCCGCTGACCCGCCGTACCGCCACCCGGGGCAGGGCCCGGGCCGCGTGGAGCAGCGCGCGGTCCGCAACCCGTGGTACGCACACCGCGCGTCCGGCGGCGAAGGCCTGCAGGCCCGCCGCGACCACCTCGTCGGGATCGGCCGCGAGACCGGCGGGGGCGACGTCGGCCGCGACGCCGGCCACGGCCTGGAACTCCGTGGCGGTGAAGCCCGGTGCGAGCAGCAGCACCCGCACCCCCGTGCCCCGCACCTCCTCGTGGACGGCCTCGGTGAGGCGGTTCACGAAGGCCTTGGAGGCGCCGTAGACCGCGGCGTGGGGACCGGGCCGCTCCCCCGCAGTGGAGCCGACGTTGATGACCCCACCCCGCTGCCGCTCCAGCATCCCCGGGAGGGCGGCGCGGGTGAGGTGGAGCAGGGCGGTGACGTTGACCTCGACCATGCGTCGGAGCAGGTCGGGGTCCTGGGTGTCCAGGCGGCCGTAGCCACCGAGCCCGGCATCGTTGACCAGCAGATCGACCACCTGCAGGTCGCTGCGCAGCCGGTCCTCCACCCGGGCGCGGTCGCCCGGGTCCGCCAGGTCGGCCCCCAGCACCTCCACCTCGACGCCGTGGCTGTGCGTGAGCGCACCGGCCAGGGCCCGCAGCCGATCCTCACGGCGGGCCACCAGCACGAGGTGGACGCCGCGCTGCGCCAACTGGCGGGCGAAGGCCGTGCCGATCCCCGAGGAGGCGCCGGTCACCAGGGCCCGTTCGATCCGTCCCGTCACCTGCACTCCTGCGGCTCGTTCGCGCCGCCGGGGTCCGCGGCCCAGGATCCGGCAGGCTACCCAGCCGCTACCGTCGCGCCGTCGGTGCTCCCGGTGGAGCGGACGACGCGCGCGTGGGGCGGTGCCGTCCGCCGCGGGCGGGCGCGGCACCGCCGGTGGTCGTTCCGACGGCACGGGAGGCAGGTCTATGTCGCAGCACCACGGCGGGAGCCGGGCGGTGCTGGCCGTGGACGGCAACGCCCTGGGGCACCGGGCCTACCGCTCCGCGGAAGCCGAGCTCGACGCCGGGGACGACCGCCCCCTGGTCACGGGTGCGGTGGTGTCGATGCTGGCCACGGCCTGGGTGCACGGGCCCTACGACGCGGTGCTCGTGGGCTTCGACCATCCCACCAACCGTCGCAAGCTCCTGGCACCGGAGTACAAGGCGAACCGGCCCCCCACCCCCGCCGCGCTCACCGCCTCGCTCCAGCTGCTGCGCACCCACCTGGCCGAGTGCGGCTTCCACGTCGTCGAGCACGAGGGCGCGGAGGCCGACGACGTGCTGGCCGCCGCCGCCGACGCCTGCACCCTCAACGGGTGGCGCTGCGACCTGCTCAGCTCGGACCGCGACCTCACCGCCCTGGTCGGTGACGCGGTGCGGCTGCTGCGACCGCGGGCGCGCTTCGCCGAGCTGGTGGTGGAGGACGAGGCCGCCGTCGAGGACCTCTACGGGGTGCCACCGACCCGCTACGTGGAGCTGGCGGCGCTGCGCGGCGACGTCTCCGACGGCCTGGACGGTGCCAAGGGGATCGGCCCGAAGACCGCGGCCAAGCTGCTCGGCACCTACGGCTCCATCGACGCGCTCTACGCGGCGCTGCCCGACCTCCCACCACGGATCGAGGCCGCCCTGCGTGACGGCCGTGAGCGCGTGGAACGCAACCTGCTCCTGATGGCCCCCGTGCCACACCTCGACGTGGCCCCGGACCTGCTGGCCACCGCCGAGGTGCGGGGCGAGCGCGTGCTGGAGGTCCTCGAGCCCCTCGGTCTCGGCGCCGCGGCGCGCCGCTTCGAGCGGGCCCTGTCGGCGCCGCCACAGCCACCGGCCGCCCCCCACCCCGTGGGCGTGGAGCCCTCCGATGGCCCGGGCGAGGCGGCAACCGAGGCGACGGCACCGGCGACGGCCGCCGGCCGGGCCTCGCGGGGGCCGGCCCCGAGCACCGGGGAGCAGGACGCCCTGTTCTGACGCCACGGCACCGGGGCCCGGGGCCGCCGTCAGGTAGTAGCCTGCGCAGGCCATGGACACCGATGCCGCCCCCGGTGGCGACCACGTCGACCAGCTGCTCGCCCAGTGGGCGCGGGAGCGGCCCGAACTCGACGTCTCGGGGCTGGCGATCGTGGCCCGCGTGGTGCGCCTCCAACGCTTCCTGGACCGCCGGACCGAGGCGGTGGTGGCCGCGCACGGCCTCAGCATCGGCGAGACCAACGTGCTGGCGGCGCTGCGGCGGGCCGGTGCCCCCCACACCCTGACGCCGACGCAGCTGTACCGGGGCCTGCTGCTGTCCTCCGCCGCGATGACCCACCGCCTCGACCGTCTCGAGGAGCTCGGCCTGGTCGCGCGCTGCCGTGCCGAGGAGGACCGCCGGCAGGTGCTGGTCACCCTCACCGACCGTGGACGCGAGGTGGTGGACGAGGTCATGGACGCCTACACCGCGCAGCTCAACGCCCTGGTCGGCGGCCTCGACCCTGACACCCACGACGGTCTGGCCGCGGGCCTGCGCACGCTGCTGCTTCACCTCGAGGCGGAACCGGCGACGTGAGCACGCCGGGGTCCGACACCGAGGTGGTCGGCACCACCACGGTCGACCTCGACCACCCCGTGGACCTGCTCCAGAGCCTGCGACCCCTGGTGGCCTCCCGCCACGACCCGACGATCCGGGTCCGTCCCGACGCCCTCGCACGCGCGGCCCACACCCCCGAGGGTCCCGGCACCCTGGTGGCCGAGCGCCGGCCGGACGTGGGCACCAGCCGGCCGGACGTGGGCACCCCCCGAGCGGAGCGCTTCGCGGTCCGCGCCTACGGTCCGGGCGGCCGCTGGCTGCTGGACCGGGCGCCGGGGCTGCTCGGCGGCCGTGACGACCGCACGGGCTTCACGCCGGGGCTGCACCGTGCCGTGGCACGTGCGGTCCACCGGCGTCCGGGCCTGCGCCTGATCGCCACGGGCAGCGTGGTCGACGTGCTCGTGGCCACCATCATCGCCCAGCGGGTGACCTCCCTGGAGGCCGCGCGGTCCTGGACCCGCCTGGTCCGCCGGCTCGGACGACCCGCACCCGGTCCCCACGGCCTGACCCTGCCGCCGCACCCGCGGGAGCTGACCCGCACGCCGGTGGCCACCTTCCACGAGCTCGGCATCGAGCGTGCCCGTGCCCGCCGGATCACCGCGGCCTGCGCGGCGGTGGACCACCTCGATGCCGCCCTGCTGGGCCTGGCGGGCACGGCACGCCTGGCCGCGCTCACCGCCGTCGAGGGGGTGGGTCCCTGGACCGCCGCGCACCTCGTCCGGGTCGGGGCCGGGGATGCCGACGCGGTCGAGGTGGGGGACCACAACGTCAAGCACCTGGTCACGTGGAACCTCGCCGGTCGGCCCCGGGGCAGCGACGAGGCGATGCTGGCCCTGCTGGCGCCCTTCGCGGGACACCGGGGCCGGGTGGTGCGGCTGCTGGCCTCGGCAGGTCCGTGGCCACCGCGCTTCGCCCACCGGCACGCGCTGACCCCGGTGGAGCGCCTGTGAGACCCGCGGTCGGAGGTCCGGCGTGCACGAGGCCCGCCCCCGGGGCCCTCCCGGGGCGCGGGACCCGCCAGCTCAGCAGCTGATCCGCACGGGGGGTCGGCCCAGGGGGCCGTCCCCCGCGTCCTCGCTGGCGCTGCGCAGTTCGCAGCCGCGCACGTCGGCGGCGAGCAGGACGATCACCTCGTCGACGAAGGTCCTCGACAGCCATCGGGCCTGGCCCTGGGCGTTGGCGACAACGGCGAGGTGGTAGCGCCGCCCGTCGGTCCCGGTCACGGCCCCCGACAGCGCCGCGACATCGCGCAGGGTGCCCGTCTTGCCCTCGAACGCCCCCGCGGCCACGGTGTTGGACAGCCGGCCCGACAGCGTGCCGGACTCCCCCATCACGGCCATCAGCGACCGCCAGGTGGGCGCGTGGCGACTGCGGTGCATGGTGCGGTCGAGATCGACCAGCATCCGGGCCGTCACCCGGTCGTCGCGGGACAGGCCGGAGCCGTCGGCGAAGACCGCCCCGTGGTGATCGATCCCCAGCCCCTCGAGCACCTGCTTGAGCGCCCGCTCCCCCGAGGCGAAGGACCCCGTGCCCGTGCGCTGGCGCCCCACGGCCCGGAACACCGCGTCGGTGATCTGGTTGTCGCTGCGCTGGACGGCGAAGCGCAGGATCTCCTCGAGCGGCGGGCTCGACACCGTCGCCACCCGTCCCACGGTGCCATGTGCCGCATCACCCACCCGGGACGAACCGGTCACCTCGATGTCGTGGTCCTCGAGCAGGCGGACCAGTTCGGCGACGGCGTGCTCCGCCGGCTCCCGGGTGTGCTCGATGCGCACATCCGGGGGGCCTGAGGGCTCCGCTTCCTCGTCGGCGTCCTCCTCGTCCGCCGCGTCGTCGTCCCCGTCCTCGTCCCCGGCGTCGTCGTCGCCGTTGTCGTCCTCGTCCTCGTCGGGGTAGGAGACGATGGTGCGCACGCCCGCGTCGATGGCGAGCCCGTCGGCGTAGCGCGCGTCGAAGGAGTTGAAGTAGCGGTCCGGCCAGCCCTCGGCCACCCGCGGGCCGTCGAAGCGCTCCACGAGCCCCACCAGGTCCCCCTCGACCCGGGTCACGCCCGCAACGGCGAGCTGCTCGGCGAGGTCCTCGAAGGGCGTGCGGGGACGGGCCGGATAGATCCAGCGGCCGTACTCGGGCGTGGCCAGCACCGGGTCCCCCGTGCCCACCAGGTGGAGATCGCCACGGATCACCCCGTCCCCGTCGATCGGCGCCGTGGCCTCCAGTCGGGTGGTGAAGCGCGCCTGGGGCCCGAAGGTCACCAGGGCGGCCGCGGCGGTGACGACCTTGAGGGTGGAGGCCGGTAGCACCGCCACATCCGGATCGTGGGCCACGATCTCACGGCCGTACTCATCGACCACCAACACCGCGACCTGTTCACCGTCGCGACGTTCCAGGAGACCGTCGAGCAGTGCCTGGGCCTCGGCTTGGACGCGGGCGCGCGAGGCCGGGGGGTCGGGGGGCGCGGTCTCGGGTGGCGGTGGTTGCAGCTGACCACCGTCGGTGGACGGATCGTGCTGCGACGCGGAGGTGTTGTGCGGAGGTTCACCGTCCCCCAGGGTGGTGGAGCCCTCCAGCGCCAGGTCCTTGCCCCCGCCGACACCGGCGCAGGACACCAGCAGCGCCGCGGTGAGGAGCGCGGCCAGCAGGCGGAAGGGCGGCGCAGGCTGCCCACGGTCGCCCGGCATCAGCTGGGGGCGTCGACGCTGTCCAGCAGGCCACGGAGCTGGAAGCCTCGGGAGGGGTGGCGCAGCTTGGTCAGGGTCTTCTTCTCGATCTGGCGGATGCGCTCGCGGGTGAGACCGAACTGCGCACCGATGTCCTCGAGCGTGTGCTCCTCGCCGTCCACCAGGCCGTAGCGCAGCATGAGCACCGTGCGCTCGCGGTCGGTCAGCGCGGACAGCGCCCGCTCCACCTCGCGCTTCGCGAGCACGGCGGTCGCGGAGGACTCCGGGTCGATGGCGTCCTCGTCGGCGACGAGCTCCCCCATGGTGGCGTCGCCGTCCTCGCCGATCGGCTTGTCCAGGCTGGCGACGTCCTGGGAGGCGAGCTTGACCTCGCGCAGCCGCTCCACGGGCAGGCCGAGCTCCGCGGCGATCTCGTGCTCACTGGGCTCGCGACCGAGCTGCTGCAGCAGGGCGAACTCCGCGTAGCGGACCTTGCCCATCAGCTCGTGGACGTGGACGGGCAGGCGCACGGTACGGCCGGTGTTGGCCAGGCCGCGTTGCAGGGCCTGGCGGATCCACCAGGTGGCGTAGGTGGAGAACTTGTAGCCCTTGGTGTGATCGAACTTCTCCACGCCGCGGATCAGGCCGAGGTTGCCCTCCTGGATCAGGGAGAGCAGGTCCACGCCCCGTCCGCGGAACTTGCGGGCCACGGAGACCACCAGGCGCAGGTTCGCGCGGATCATGTGGTCCTTCGCGCGTTCGCCGCCCCGGGCGACCATGCGCAGCTGGGCCTTGCGCCGCGGGGTGAACCGCTGGCCGGAGCCGAGCAGGATGTGGGCCGCGAGCCCGGCCTGGTAGCGCTTGGCCAGGTCGACCTCGAGCTCGGGCGTGAGCAGCTCCGTGCGCCCGATCTCGTTGAGGTACTGCCGGACGGAGTCCGAGGAGGCCGACAGGGGCGTGGCCTCGGGCCGGTCCGCATCCTCGACGAGGTCGTCGAGGACCTGCATGCCGAGGTCGCGGGCACCCTGGGCGGTGTCCTCCACCCAGGTGTCCACGTGGGTGAGCGGGTCGAACAGGTCCTGGAGCTCCGAGAGCAGGACGTACCCACGGGAAGCGCCGCGCTCGAAGAGCTCGGAGAGGGGTGTGACGTCGCTCACGTGGTCGGTTCCCTCGGGTCCAGGCTCTCGACGAACGGTGGAAGGTGCGCTCGGGCCACACCGGGGGCGCGTGACACGGTGCACGCGGCGGTCCCGGGCGGAGCCTGTGAGGGTACGCGTCGCGCGCGGTCGCGTCAGCGCGCCCCGCTCCCACCCCGATCATCGGGGTCGGGGTCGGCCTCCCGCGCCTCCAGGTAGCGCTGCCAGGCCCGTGCGGCCCGCTCGTCCTCATCGAGCCCGGTGAGGTCCTCCTGCGCCGCCTCGACCGCGCCGCCGACGGGACCGTGACCGTGGCCGTGGTGCGGGTGGCGCTGCCCCAGGGGCGGTGCGTCGGGCCCGCGCCCCACGGCCACCGAGGCGGCCAGCGCCGTGGTCAGGGGCACCGCCGCGATCAGGCCCAGGGAACCCACGATGGTCTTGATGATCTCCTCGGCGAGCACCTCGGAGTTGAGGATCTCCAGCACCGGCACACCACCGGTGTAGAACAGCAGCAGCAGCGCGATGGAGGCACCGGTGTAGGCGAGGAACAGGGTGTTGACCACCGAGGCGATGTGGTCGCGCCCCACCCGCATCGCCCGGGAGAACAGCTGGGACCAGTTCAGGCGCCGGTCGGTGTCGTGCAGGGCGAACACCGTGGAGGCCTGACTGATCGTGACGTCGTCCAGGACGCCGAGGGCGGCGATGATCAGCCCCGCGAGCACCAGGCCCTGGAGGTCGAGGTTCTCCACGGCGAAGCGGGCGAAGACCGCGTCGTCGGAGGCGAAGCCCGTGATCCGGCCCCGGTCGATGAACAGCAGCCCGAGGCCGACGGTCAGCACCAGCGCACCCCCGGTGCCCACGATCGCCGAGGTGGTCATCTCGTTGACACCGTGGGTCAGGTACAGGGTGATGATCATGATCGCCATGGCGCCCACGAGGGCGACCACCGGGGGGCTGCTGCCGGCGATGATCGCCGGCACCACGAAGCGCACCACCAGGAACAGCGACAGCCCCAAGCCCAGCAGGGACCGCAGCCCGTGCCAGCGCGAGATGACCAGCACCGTCACCACGAACAGCCCGAGCAGCAGGAACAGGGTCGGTAGGCGCTGGAAGTCGGTGATGAAGTAGCGCAGCTCGCCGTCGACGTCGGTGGTGCGGTCCATCAGCACCCGGTCACCCGGCGCGATCGGCGGGAAGCCGTCGGTGTTGACCTCGAGCTCCACACGCGTGCCCGCGTCGGGCCCCTCGAGCACGTCCACCTCGAGCAGGGCGAGCTCACCGGAGATGCCGGCGATGTCGTCCGCCTCACCCTCCACCAGCTCCACCGCGTGGATCTCCCCGGCGATGAGGTCCTCGAGCGGTGGGGCGTCATCGTCTTCCGGCAGGACCGGACCCCGTGGCCACAGCACGGCGAGGCCGACCAGTGCGGCCACCCCGATCACGACCACGACCCCGACCAGACGACGGTGGGTGAGCACGCCAAGACCCGACACTGCTGCCTCCTCGCTGCCCGCAGCGGCACGGCACGTCCCCGCGCCGTGCCGGTGGGGATGCTACGGCTTCTGACCGGCACCGCCTGCGGCCGCGTGACAGCTCACCGGCACACGACGACGCCCGCCGCAGCGTTGCCGGCGGGCGTCGTGGGGGTGGTGTGGTGGGAGCTCAGGCGGCCCGGTCGAGCACGTCGAGCAGGCCGGAGAGGTTGTGGGCGCGGGAGGGGTGGCGCAGCTTGGCCAGGGCGCGGTTCTGCATCTGACGGATGCGCTCCCGGGTCAGACCGAAGTGGGCACCGATCTCCTCCAGGGTCTGCGGCTCCTGGCCACCGAGGCCGAAGCGCAGCACCAGGATGATGCGCTCGCGGTCGTCGAGGGCGTTGAGCGCCGCATCGATCTGGCTGAGGGCGTCGCCCTCCAACGCGGTGTCGGCGGGGTCGAGCTGCGCGGCGTCGGCGATCAGGTCGCCCATCGTCGCGTCGCCGTCCTCACCGATCGGCCGGTCCAGGCTGACGAGCTCCTGCATGGCGTCGCGGACCTCACGGACCCGGTCGACGGTCAGCCCGACCTCCTCGGCGACCTCTTCCTCGCTGGGGTCCCCGCCCTTCTGCTGGCGCAGCCGCAGCTCCGCCGCACGGAGCTTGCCGTACAGCTCCCAGACGTGGGCCGGCACACGGATGGTGCGGCCCTTGCTGGCGACACCACGCTGCAGCGCCTGACGGATCCACCACACCGCGTAGGTGGAGAACTTGTAGCCCTTGGTGTGGTCGAACTTCTCGACCGCGCGCAGCAGGCCGAGGTTGCCCTCCTGGATCAGCTCGATGAAGTCGAGGTCGCGTCCGGAGAACTTGCGGGCCTGGGGCACGACCAGGCGCAGGTTGGCCTGGACCATGCGCTCCTTGGCGCGCTCGCCGTCGCGGGCGACACGCTTGAGCCGCGCCCGCTTGGTGCGGGTCAGCTGGTCCCCGATCTCCTTGAGGAAGCGCTCCGCGGCCAGCCCGGCCTGGTAGCGCTTGGCCAGGTCCGCCTCGTCCTCCTTGGTGAGCAGGGCGTGACGACCTGCGTCGTTGAGGTACTGGCGGACCAGGTCGGTGGTCAGTGCCGCGGAGGCGTCGCTGACCTCCTCGGGGGCGTCATCGGCGACGTCGTCGATGACCTGCACACCCTGGTCGGTGGCGGTCACGATGGCGTCGTCGACCCAGGTGTCACCGTGCAACTCGGGCACGTGCAGTTCCTGGAGCTCGGAGAGCAGGACGTACCCGCGCTCCGACGAGCGCTCGAGGAGTTCCTCGACGGCGACCTCAGCGGTCGGCAGTTCGGTGGGGGTCACCTGGCGCCTCCTCCTTCAGGGGGTGGTCCGCGCGCACGGCAGCGCGCACGGCCGCGGGGAGCGGTTGGTCGCGAGGCAGCGGCGTCGCTGAGCCTCGCATGTGCGGTTCGGAGCAGGAAGGCCGTTGGTGCCGACCTTCGCAGGGTGTCCACCAGCGGGGGCACCGAGGTGGCGGACGCGGTTCGGCGTGTCGGGACGTGATCCTGGCCGCAACCGGTAGAACGCACCTTGCCGCGTGATGCTTCCCGAAACCATACGGCCGTGCGGACAGCGCACGGTCCGGTGCCATGGGCACCGTTGGCGCGTCTTCAGCGACGGACGCCACGCCGCATCGCGTGGCCTGCCCGACAAGGTACCCCCTCGGCCGAGAGACGGCGCGCCTGTTCTTCCTCGAGGCCCGGGACCAGGCGTCCCGAGGCCGTCACCACCCGCCACCACGGCAGTTCGCCGCCCTCGCGACGCAGCACGGCACCGACCGCGCGGGCGGCAGCTGGCCGACCCGCCTCGGCCGCCACCTCCCCGTAGGTGAGCACCTCTCCGGGCCGGGTGGCCGCCACCACCTCGACGACGCGTTGCGCGAAGCCGGACACGTGTGCGCTCCTCTCCACGGGCGACCGCGACCGGGTGTGCGGTGGGCACAGCGGCCGCCCCAGCGGGCTCCGGGCCGCCGCCGACCCACGACTACGGTAGGACGCACCACCGGATCGGGAGTGCCCCCGTGATCACCGCTTTCGTGCTGCTCGACGTGGACGTGGACCAGGTACCCGAGGCGGCCGAGGCGCTGTGCCACCTCGATGGTGTCACCGAGGTCTACTCGGTCACCGGGCGCTACGACCTGATCGTCAAGGTGCGCGTGCCGGAGAACGAGGCGCTCGCCGACGTGGTCACGGGCGGCATCGGCAAGGTCGCAGGGGTGCGCGGCTCGGAGACCGTCATCGCCTTCCGCTCCTACGCCGAGGACGTCCTCGACGCCGGGTTCGCCCTGGGCCAGGACCCGCCGGCCTGATCCTCAGCGCTGCGGCCGGGTCGGCACCGGCGGTGGTGCGGGCGTCGTGTCGCCCGTGGGGCGCCCACCCTCGCCCGTGGGGCGCCCACCCTCGCCCGTGGGGCGCCCA
>SKTN01000179.1 GCA_007117945.1 Nitriliruptoraceae bacterium
CCGCAGCGACCGCACCGCCCGCCCCTGGGAACAGTCAGGAACACCCCATGCAGCCGAAGACGATCGTCGAGAAGATCTGGGAGCGCAACCTCGTGCGCGAGGGCGAGGGCACCCCGGACCTGCTCTACGTGGACCTCCACCTCGTCCACGAGGTGACCTCGCCCCAGGCCTTCGACGGCATCCGCCAGGCCGGGCGCACCGTCCGCC
The DNA here is from genome assembly GCA_007117945.1 of Nitriliruptoraceae bacterium. Taxonomy (GTDB): domain Bacteria; phylum Actinomycetota; class Nitriliruptoria; order Nitriliruptorales; family Nitriliruptoraceae; genus T1Sed10-7. The sequence continues at coordinate 208 of SKTN01000179.1, forward strand.
GCCCGGATCGGACCCTGGCGACGATGGACCACAACGTGCCCACCGACCCCCTGCAGACCCAGGGTCAGCTGCCCGTGGCCGACGAACTGTCCGCCACGCAGATGGACGCCCTGGAGACCAACTGCGAGGAGTTCGGCATCCGGCTGTTCCGGATGGGCAGCCGCAACCAGGGCATCGTCCACATCATCGGCCCGGAGCTCGGCCTGACCCAGCCCGGCGCGGTGATCGTGTGCGGCGACTCCCACACCGCCACCCACGGCGCCTTCGGTGCGCTGGCCTTCGGGATCGGCACCTCCGAGGTGGAGCACGTCCTGGCCACCCAGACCCTGCCGCAGCGCATGCCCCAGACCCTGGCGGTGGAGGTCGACGGCCCCCTGCCCAAGGGCACCGTCGCCAAGGACCTGATCCTCCACGTGTTGAGCGTCATCGGGGTCGACGGCGGCAACGGCCACGTCATCGAGTACCGCGGCGAGGCGATCCGCGACCTCTCGATGGAGGGCCGGATGACGATCTGCAACATGTCCATCGAGGGCGGTGCCCGCGCCGGGCTCATCTCCCCCGACGAGACCACCTTCGCCTACCTCAAGGACAAGCCGCTGGCGCCCAAGGGCGCCGCCTGGGACGACGCCGTCGAGGTGTGGCGCGAGCTCGCCACCGATACGGGCGCCGCCTTCGACCGCACCGTGCACATCGACGCCGCCGACATCGCCCCCACCATCACCTGGGGGACCACCCCGGCGCAGTCGATCAAGATCGGCCAGCGCATCCCCACCCTCGATGACGCCCCCGACGAGGGCACGGCCAAGCAGTGGCAGCGTGCCTTCGACTACATGGGCATCGCCGGCGGTGAGGAGCTCGGCGATCTCGCCCTCGACAAGGTGTTCATCGGCTCCTGCACCAACGGCCGCATCGAGGACCTGCGCGCCGTCGCGGAGATCGTCAAGGGCCGCAAGGTCGCCGACAACCTCGAGGTGATGGTCGTCCCCGGCTCGGGGCTGGTGAAGGCCGCCGCGGAGTCCGAGGGCATCGCCGACATCCTGATCGAGGCCGGGATGGACTGGCGTGACCCCGGCTGCTCGATGTGCCTGGGGATGAACCCCGACCAGCTCGCCCCCGGTGAGCGCGCCATCTCCACCTCCAACCGCAACTTCGAGGGCCGCCAGGGCTTCAAGGGGCGCACCCACCTCGCCTCGCCCGCCATGGCCGCCGCCGCAGCGGTCGCCGGCCGCATCGTCGACGTCCGGGAGCTGTTCTGATGGAACCCGTCACCGTGGTCGCCAGCAACGCCTGCCCCATCGACGCCAACGACGTCGACACCGACCAGATCGTGCCCAAGCAGTACCTCAAGCGCGTCGAGCGCACCGGCTTCGGGCCCTTCGCCTTCGCCGAGTGGCGGTACGAGCCGGACGGCACCCCCAAGCCCGACTTCCCCATGAACAAGCCGGAGCACGCCGGTGCACGGGTGCTGGTCGCGGGCCGCAACTTCGGGTGCGGCTCCTCGCGCGAGCACGCCCCCTGGGCGCTGGAGGACGCGGGCTTCACCGCGATCGTGGCCCCGAGCTTCGCCGACATCTTCCGTACCAACTGCGGCAAGGTCGGCATCGTGTGCGCCCCCGTCGAGGACGAGGTCTCCCGCCAGCTGTTCGCCCTGGTCGAGGCGGATCCGAGCGTGGAGGTCACCGTCGACCTCGAGGCCCAGACCGTCACCGCCCCCGGCGTGGGCGACATCCCGGGCGTGGAGGCCACCTTCGAGATCGACCCCCACACCAAGCACTGCCTGCTCAACGGGCTCGACGACATCGCGCTCACCCTCGAGTACGAGGCCGACATCACCGCCTTCGAGGACACCCGCCCGGTGTGGAAGCCCACGGTGCCCACGACCTGAACGACCCGGACGTGCGTGGCTGCGGGGGCGACCCCACCGCGGCGGCCGGTCCTCGCGCCCCCCGCGGTGATCCCGTGGGGGGCGCGCTCCTGTCACAGGGGCAGTGCGAGGTCCTCCACGAGCTCCCCACCGATGGCCGTGAGGGCCGCGGGCGCGACGCTGAGCTTCAGCCGCCGGCTGCCGCCACCGACGATCACCCGCTCCAGCGCACCGATGCGCGCGTCCACGTACAGCGGCAGGGGTGCGTCGTGGTGGGGCTGGGTGGCGGGCAGGCCGAAGGGGGTCACCCCGCCGATCTCCATACCGGTGGCATCGCGGGTCAGCTCAGCGGGGGCGAAGGACAGCTTGCGGACCCCCAGCAGCTTGCGCACGCGCTTGTTGACGTCCAGCTTGGTGGTGGCCAGGGCGACGCAGGCGGCGAGCACCGGCTGCTCGGTGCGCGATGCCACCAGGATGCAGTTGCCGGAGGTCTCCGGCGGGTAGCCGTACTCCTCGCAGAACACCGCGGTGTCCGCGTGGTCCGGGTCGATCTCGATGACCTCGTAGGGTGCACCCGTCGCGTCCACGGCGGCCAGGACCCGCTGCTCCAGCTCGGTCAGGGGTTCGGGCAGGGTGGGCATGGACGCTCCGGGCGCTCGGGTGGGACGCGACCTCGATGTCCGGGTGGAGGCCGCCTCGATGTCCGTCGGTTCAGTAGCCGAGCTCCACGTGCACGGGGCCGAGGAGCTCCTCGCCCCGGCCGAAGCGCTCCACGTTCTCGCGCACCCGGGCCCACAGCAGCTTGATGCCCATCTCCGGGGTGTTGCCCACGTGGGGGGTGATGATGACGTTCTCCCTCGACCACAGGGGATGGCCCTCGGGCAGCGGCTCGGGATCGGTGACGTCCAGGGCGGCCCCGCCGAGGCGGCCGTCGTCGAGGGCCGCCACCAGGGCGTCGGTGTCGATGTGCCGGCCGCGGGCGACGTTGACCAGCCAGGTGTGGTCGGGCATGGCGTCGATGGCTGCGGCGTCGATGATGCCCTCGGTGCTCGGGGTCAGCGCCAGCGCCAGGATGACCACGTCCGCTTGCGCCATGGCACGGTGGAGCTCGTCGAGGGCGAACACCTCGGCGACGCCGGGGATCGGCTCCGCCCGGTTGCGGACCACGGTCAGGTAGGTACCGAAGGGCAGCAGCAGCCGTACCAGGGAGCGGGTGATGGAGCCCCCGCCGAGGATGCAGACGTGGGCACCCAGCAGGTTCAGACCGTAGGGCTCTGACCACGCTGAGCGCGCGGCGTAGCGCCCGATGCCCCGCAGCCCGCCGAGCGCCAGCGCCAGGGCGTGCTCGGCGACGGGCTCCGCGTACACGCCCTTGCCGCAGGTCCAGGCCCGGTCCTGGTCCAGGACCCCCGTGAACGGTTCGATCCCCGCGAAGGGCAGCTGGACCCACCGGATGTCGGGATGCTCGTCGAGCAGCGCCCGGAGCTCGTCCGGTTGGCCGGTGGAGGTCCAGATCAGCGCGTTGGCCTCCGACAGCCCGACGACCCGGCCACCGCCCTCGACCACCGCGGACGCCAGCTCCTCACGCTGTCCCTCCGGTCGTAGCGCACAGCGCACATCCGTCACCGATGACCTCCGTGGAGTCGGTCCTACCGCGACCGGTAACGGTAGTCCGGTCGGCCAGGGAGCGCCGCGAGTCGGCCCTCGTATGCTCTCCCCACGTGACGGTCGGTCGTCGTCCCCGTGCCGGGGCGAGCCGTCGGTGGTCAGGAGTCGTGGTGCGCGAGCAGCCCATCGGGGTGTTCGACAGCGGGCTGGGTGGCCTGACGGTCCTCCAGGCCCTCACCGACCTGCTCCCCGACGAGGACCTCATCTACCTCGGCGACACCGCCCGCTACCCCTACGGCGAGCGCAGCCTGCCCGAGCTGGAGACGATCGCCCTGGCGGTGGCCGGCCACCTCGTCGACGGTGGGGTGAAGCTGCTGGTGGTCGCTTGCAACAGCGCCACCGCGGCGGCGCTGCCGGCGTTGCGGGCCGCCTTCGACGTGCCCGTCGTGGGCGTGATCGAGCCGGGGGTACGCGCCGCAGCCTCCGCCTCCCGGACCGGCCGTGCCGTGGTGATCGCGACCCGCGCCACCGTGGCCAGCGGGATCTACGAGACGACCGCCGAGCGGTTGGAGGCCGGGGTGCAGCTGCGCAGCGTCGCCTGCCCCGGGTTCGTGGAACTGGTCGAGGCGGGCCGCACCTCGGGGCCGGCGGTCACGGCCGAGGTACGTGAGCGCCTCGCCCCCCTGCTCACGGCGCGCATCGACACCCTGGTGCTCGGCTGTACCCACTTCCCGCTGCTGGCACGGCCCATCTCCGAGGTGGTCGGGCGCGAGGTTACCCTGGTATCCAGCGCCGATGAGACCGCCTTCGAGGTCCGTGATCTGCTGGACCGGGTGGGCTGGCTGCGCGAACCGGGTGCGCGTCCCGCGGCGCGCCGGTTCCTGACCACCGGTGACCCGGTCACCTTCGCGCGCCTGGGTGGCCGCTTCCTGGGCACGCCCCTGGGGGCGGTGGAGCCCGTGACGATCCCCGGGCTCGGCGAGACGCCCCGCGGCGCCCGGGCCGGCGGGCGGGCTCGCGGGACGCGCACCTCGCGGGCGGCCAGCTAGGCACCAGGGATCCGGGTGGGTCGGGCCGAGGGCTCGCCGCCAAGCCCCCGGCCGTGGCAGTGCGCCTGCTCGGCCCGAGGTCCGGCGTCCAGGGGGGCGTTCCCACGGTTGTCACTGTCGAGCGACGCGCTCGAGGGCCCGTGTCGCCAACCTCCCGCCTCCGTTGGACGCCCACCCGTCCCCCACCATGAGGCACCCATGCGCATCACCGCCACGAGCGCGGTCCGGACCCGCCCTGCAGATCCGATCCGCATCAGCGGGGTCGGCCGTACCTTCACCACCGACGGTGTCGCCCTGCCGGTCCTGCGCGAGGTGCACCTCGACATCGCCGCGGGCGAGATCGTCGCCCTGATCGGTGCCTCCGGCTCGGGGAAGTCGACCCTGCTGCGGCAGGTGTGCGGGCTGGACACCCCCGACACCGGCAGCATCGTGATCGACGATCGCCCGGTCGCAGGGGTCGATCCCCGCTGCGCGGTCGCCTTCCAGGAGCCGCGGCTGCTGCCCTGGCGGACGCTGGCTGCGAACGTCGCCCTCGGCCTGCCGCGGGGCACGGGTCGGGAGGCGGGGGCTGCTCGCGTCGATGCGTTGCTGCGCCTGGTGGGACTGGCGGGCTTCCGATCGCACCGGCCGCGGCACGTCTCGGGTGGGATGGCCCAGCGCGCGGCGCTGGCCCGGGCCCTGGCACGCAGTCCCGGGGTCCTGCTGCTCGACGAGCCCTTCGGGGCCCTGGACGCGCTGACGCGGCTGCAGATGCAGGACCTGCTCCTGGACATCCACCGCGCCGAGCCGACCACGGTGATCCTGGTCACCCATGACGTCGACGAAGCGCTGTACCTCGCCGACCGGGTCGTGCTGCTCGGCTCCGACGACACCGGCGCCGGCAGCACCGTGGTGCGCGTCATCGATGTGCCGGGAGACCGCCCACGCGACCGCGGCAGCCACGACCTGGCTGCACTTCGGGCCGGGCTGCTCGAGGGCCTCGGCGTGGCGACCCACCAGCATGCGGGCGACGGCAACGTGCCCCCCGACGACCTGCCCCCCGACGACCTGCCCCCCGACGACCTGCTCCCCGACCACGTACCTGACCGCCGCGGAGCCGATAGCCGCGTAGCCCATGACCGCTCACCACACGTCCACGCGGCGGCCACACCGGCCGCCGGGGACGCCGACACCCCGAGGACGCACGCATGAAGCGCACACACCTCGCACGGGCACCACTCGCTCTCGCGATCGTGGCGTTGGTGATGGCCGGGTGCGCCTCGGCCCAGGGGGCCCAGGACAGCGCCGGGAGCACGGACACCCTCACCGTGGACTGGGCGACCTACAACCCCCTCAGCCTGATCATCCGCGACCAGGGCTGGCTGGAATCGGCCCTCGCCGATGACGGCATCGAGGTGGAGTGGGTGCAGTCCGCCGGCTCGAACCGCGCCAACGAGGGGCTGCGCGCCGGTGCCCTCGACGTCGGCTCCACAGCCGGCTCAGCCGCCCTGCTGGCGCGGGCGAACGGTTCCCCGATCCGCACGATCAGCCTGTACTCCCAGCCGGAGTGGGCGGCGATCGTGGTCCCGGCCGACTCGCCGATCGAGGACGTGCAGGGGTTGGCCGGTGCCTCGGTCGCCGCGACGCTGGGCACCGATCCCTACTTCTTCCTGCTGCAGGCGCTCGCCGAGGAAGGCGTGCCCCTCGATGAGGTGGAGGTCCAGAACCTCCAGCACGCCGATGGGCGGACGGCGCTGGAGCAGGGCAGCGTCGATGCCTGGGCGGGGCTCGACCCGATCATGGCCGCCAGCGAGGCGGACAGCGGGTCACGGCTGATCTACCGCAACATCGAGTTCAACACCTGGGGCTTCCTCAACGCGACGGAAGCGTTCCTGGAGGCGTCGCCTGCGCTCGCACAGCTGGTCGTGGACGCCTACGAGCGTGCCCGCGCCTGGGCCGCGGACAACCCCGAGGAGACCGCCGAACTGCTGGCCGAGGTCGCCGGCATCGACAGCGAGGTGGCGCGCATCACCCTGCTGGAGCGCACCAACCTCGACATCGACCCGGCACCCGGCGCGACCCAGCGCGCGGTCCTCGAGGTGGTCGGGCCGATCCTCGTCGACGCCGGCGATGTCCGCGAGCAGTCGTCGATCGACGAGGCTCTGGAGACGCTGTTCGACACCACCTTCGCGGACGCCGCCGATGCGAGCAGGGTGGGTGACGCATGAGCGGTGGCCTGCGGACCACGAACGGCACCGCCACCGATGGCCGTGCGCGGGACCACGTGCACGCGGCGGGCGGAGCTCCCTCGGTCGCGCTGGAGGCGGGTCCGGGCGCCGGCGACGAGGTGCTGCTCGCGCCTCACCCGCAGCGCGTCGGGGCCGATGATGACCGATCCGGGGGAGGCGCACCCGGCCGCACGCGGGGGGTGATCCCGCGTGGCGGCGGTGCCCGTCGACCCGGCGGTGACCGGTGGCGCAGCACGCTGCTCGGCGCGTTGGTCCCCGTCGCCCTGTTGGGCCTCTGGCAGGCGGTGACCGTCGCGGGGGTGTTCCTGCCCGTCCAGCTGCCGGCACCGGCGGCGGTGTGGGGCGCAGGAACGGAGCTGCTGGCGCGGGGGGAGCTGGGCGGCCACGTCGCTATCTCCACCCAGCGGGTGCTGCTGGGCTTCGGCATCGGCGCGGGGGCCGGGCTGGTGGTGGGCGCCGTGGTGGGACTCTCCCGCCACGCCAACCTGCTGCTGGGACCGACGGTGGGTGCGTTCCGGGCCGTGCCGTCCCTGGCGTGGGTGCCGCTGCTGCTCCTGTGGCTGCGGATCGGGGAGACCTCCAAGATCACCCTGATCGCCATCGGGGCCTTCTTCCCCGTCTACACCACCTTCGCTGCGGCGCTGCGGCACGTCGACCGCCACCTCGTCGAGGTGGGTCGGGCCTACGGCCTGCGTGGGACCGGGCTGCTCGCCCGGGTGCAGCTCCCGGCGGCGATCCCGTCGGTGGTCGCCGGGACACGGCTCGCCATGGCGCAATCCTGGCTGTTCCTGGTCGCGGCGGAGCTCATCGCGTCCTCCCAGGGCCTGGGCTTCCTGCTGCTGGACTCCCAGAACAACGGTCGGACCGACCGGCTGCTGCTGGCGATCGTGCTGCTCGCGGTGCTCGGCAAGCTCTCCGACACCGTGATCGGGCTCGTGGAACGACGGCTGCTCCGCTCGTGGAGTTGAGCCCCCCGTACCGGCCACCACCGATGGTGCTGTGCGTGCCGGGGCGCCGTTGGCACCGCCGACAGCCCCGACGGCGCGTCGAGCACCGACCACAGGAGGACACCACGTGAGCGAGCACACCTTCGGGTTCCGCACGCGCGCCCTGCACGCCGGCGGCATCCCCGACGCGGCGACCGGGGCGCGTGCGGTGCCGGTCTACCAGACCACGAGCTTCGTCTTCTCCGACACCGCCGACGCCGCCAACCTGTTCGCGCTGCAGAAGTACGGCAACATCTACTCGCGGATCGGCAACCCCACGGTTGCGGCGCTGGAGGAGCGGCTCGCCTCGCTGGAGGGCGGCATCGGGGCCGTCGCGACGGCCTCCGGGATGTCCGCGGAGTTCCTGACCTTCGCGGCGCTGGCCGGCGCCGGTGACCACATCGTCGCCGCATCGCAGCTCTACGGCGGCACGGTCACCCAGCTGGACGTCACCCTGCGTCGCTTCGGTGTGGGCACGACCTTCGTGCCGGGTACCGAGCCGGCCGACTTCGCGGCCGCCATCACCGAGCGGACCAAGGCCGTCTATGCCGAGGTGGTCGCCAACCCCTCGGGCGAGGTGACCGACATCGCCGGCCTGGCGGAGGTCGCCCACGCGGCCGGCGTGCCGCTGGTCATCGACGCGACCCTGGCGACGCCCTACCTGTGCCGACCGATCGAGCACGGCGCCGACATCGTGCTGCACTCGGTCACCAAGTTCCTCGGTGGGCACGGCACCACCCTCGGCGGCGTCGTGGTCGAGGCCGGCACCTTCGACTGGGGCAACGGCCGGTTCCCGACGATGACCGAGCCCGTGGACGCCTACGGCGGGGTCCGGTGGTGGGAGAACTTCGGGGAGTACGGCTTCCTCACGAAGCTGCGCACCGAGCAGCTCCGTGACATCGGACCGGCGCTGAGCCCGCAGGCCGCCTTCCTGCTGCTCCAGGGGGTGGAGACCCTGCCACAGCGCCTCGATGCCCACCTCTCCAACACCCGGACCGTGGCACGCTGGCTCGAGGACGACCCCCGCATCTCCGCGGTGCACTGGGCCGGACTGCCCTCGCACCCGCACCACGAACGTGCCGCGCACTACCTGCCCCAGGGCCCGGGAGCGGTCTTCGCCTTCTCGCTGGCCGCCGGGCCAGGACGATCCAGCCGGGAGGTCGGCGGTCGGTTCATCGAGTCCCTGCAGCTCGCCAGCCACCTCGCCAACGTCGGTGACGCCCGGACCCTGGTGATCCATCCCGCCTCGACGACCCATCACCAGCTGTCGGCGGAGCAGTTGGTCGCCGCGGGAGTGCCCGACGACCTCGTCCGCATCAGCGTGGGGCTCGAGGACGCCGAGGACATCCTGTGGGACCTGGATCAGGCGCTGGACAGGGCGATCGAGACGGCCCCGGTGGCGACGACCGCGGAGGTGGCATCGTGACCGGCGCCGCGTGCGATCTGTCGGCGGAGGACGGCCCGGCTGCGGGTGGGTCGTCCGGCGCCCTCACGGGTGCGGCGACCGGTTCTGCCCCTGCTCCGGCGTGGACCGGGCCGACCGCGGGCGAGCGACTGGCGATCCTGCGTCGCACCCGCTCGATCGCCCTGGTCGGGGCGTCGGCGAACCCGGCGCGTGCCAGCTACTTCGTCGCGACCTACCTGCGGTCGTCCACCGCCTACGACGTCTACCTGGTCAACCCGCGCAGCGACACGATCCTCGGTCAGCCGGCCTACCCGTCCCTGGCCGATCTGCCCGTCGTGCCGGACCTCGTGGACGTGTTCCGCCGCCATGACGATCTGCCCCAGGTGCTCGATGAGACCCTCACGGTCGGGGCACGGACCCTGTGGCTCCAGCTCGGCTCCTGGCACGAGCCCGTCGCCCGACGCGGCGTCGCAGCCGGGCTCGAGGTGGTGATGGACCGCTGTGTCAAGATCGAGCACGCACGCTTCCACGGGGGGCTGCACCTCGCGGGCTTCGACACGGGGGTGATCAGCTCGCGTCGGGCGATCCGGTGAGGTGTCCCAGGGGTCGATCGGTCCACACCCGTGGCGTCAGCTTGGCGCCCGCGCGCGCCGCTCAGACACGGTCGAGGTAGGGGTCCTCCGCGGCGCGGTAGCGACGGCGGAGCAGCCGTTCGCGCACGCGGGCATCCGTGGCGGCGGCCACCGCGGTCCGCGCCATGGCCGCGGCACCGTCCCGCACGGCGCGGTCCGCGTCAGCGGTGATGCACGCGGCGGTGAAGCCCGGCTGGTGGTTGACGGCACCGTCGGCCTGGATGGCCAGCATGGGGTGGATCGCCGGCATGCCGAGGGAGACGTTGGCCATGTCCGTGGAGCCCGCCAGCCGGGGATCGAGGGCCGCGGTCGGCAGGGTGCGGCCGACCGCAGTGGCCTGCTGCTCCCACACGGCGACCAGGTCGGGGTCGTGGCGGAACTCGGTGTAGGCGGGACCCGGCTCGTCGAAGACCACCTCGGCGCCCGTTGCCAGTGCGCCCGCCTCGAAGCAGCGCAGGACCTTCGGGTAGAGCTCGTCCAGGGCCTCGAGGTCGGCGGCGCGCGCGTACCACTGGCCTGCGGCGCGCTCGGGGACGATGTTGGGGGCGTCACCCCCGTCGGTGACGATCCCGTGGATACGGTCCTGGGGCCGGATGTGCTGGCGGAGCAGCCCGAGGGCGACCTGGGCGACGGTGAGCGCATCCGCGGCGTTGACCCCGAGCTCCGGGAACGCCGAGGCGTGCGCCGAGGTGCCACGGAAGCGCACGTCCACGTGCCTGACCGCCAGGGTCGGGATCGTCGAGGACTCGTAGGGGGCCGGGTGCACCATCATGGCGAGGTGGGCGCCGTCGAAGTCGCCCTGGCGCAGCATCAGGACCTTGCCCCCACCGCCCTCCTCGGCGGGGGTGCCGAGCACCCGCACCCTCAGACCCAGTTCGTCGGCCAGGGGTGCGAGGGCGAGGCCGGCGCCCACCGCGGCGGCCGCGATGATGTTGTGCCCGCAGGCATGACCGATGCCGGGCAGCGCGTCGTACTCCGCACAGATCACCACGGTGAGGGGGCCGTCCCCGGACTCGGCCACCACGGCGGTGTCGAGGTCGCCGACACCGTGGGTGACCGCGAAACCGGCCTGGTCCAGGGCGTCGGCCACCCGACGTGAGGAGGTGTGCTCCTCGAAGCCGACCTCGGCATCGCCGTGGATGGCGTGGGAGAGGGCGAGCAACCGGTCCCGTGCGTCGTCGACGCTACGGTCGGTGGTGTGCAGCAGGTCCACGTGTGGCGTCCTCGTCGTCGGTGCTCGCCCGAACGGTAGAGCAGCGCGGTGGCGGGTCCCGTACCCACCGCCGCCACGACCACCGCCGCGGCCGCTGCAACCGCCTCCGGGGCCGCTGCAACCGCCACGGGGGCCGCCGCAACCGCTTCCGGGGGCCGCCGCAACCGCCTCCCGGGGCCACCACCACCCCAACAACCACCACCGATGCTGCCGACGCCCGGCCGACACAGGAGCTCCCGTTGCCCATCCAGGCCGTGGCCTTCGACGTGATGGACACCCTGCTGTCCGACCCCTTCCGCGAAGCGCTGTTCGCGGCCACCGGCCTGGAGCTGGCCGAGCTCGCGCGCCGTCGTGACCCGGCGCTGTACCCGGCCTTCGAACGGGGCGAGCTGACGGAGGCGGACTACTGGGCGCACCACGCCACCCTGGGCGTGGAGGTGGATCCGGAGGCCTTCCACCGGGTCCGGCGCGCCGGCACCCGGTGGCTCGAGGGGATGCGCGAGCTGCTGCTGGAGCTCGAGGGGCGGGTGCTGCGGGTGGCCGCCTCGAACTACCCCGTGTGGATCGAGGAGCTGGCGGCGGGGCCGCTGGCGGGGGTGACGGACCGGGTCCTGGCCTCCCACCACCTCGGTGCCCGCAAGCCCGACGCGGCCTTCTACCGGGCGCTGCTCGAGCGGGTGGACCTGGACGCGAGCGTGGTGGCCTTCGTCGATGACCGGGAGGAGAACGTCGTCGGCGCCACTGCCGTCGGGATGCCGGCGCACCACTTCACCGGTGCGTCGGCGCTGCGAGGCTGGCTGGCGGAGCTCGGGGTCTGAGTCCGATGCCGCGGTGAGGTCAACCGGGGAGCTGCCGCAGCGCCGCGGCCACGGGTGCCGGGAGGTCGTCGGGATCGGGCACGAGCGAGGGATCCGGCCTGAGCTCCCCGGTCGCGACCCACCACAGCACCACCAGCTCGGGCCACCGGTCCGGCAACTGTGCGGCCCAGGCGCGGGCAAGGGCCCCCTCCTCCTGGTGTCCGGCGCACCAGCCGTCCTCACCCAGCGTCTCCGCGCACCCCCGGCACACGCCCGCCCCACCCGATGGCCCGCACGTCGGCAGCAGTCGTGGGAGCTGCTCGCACGCGGCGCAACGGCCCGCCTCGACCGCGCGGGGGCCCACATCGTCCTCGGCGAGCCACGGGGCGTGCTCCAGGAGGGCGCGGCGCAGGTCGTGGCGGGTCGCGGGATCCATGTCGTCGCACGCTACCGGTCGTTACGCTCGGGTTCCGATGGAACGTCGGGAGGATCGGCCTGGCGGCCAACAGGTCCCCTGACCGTGGGCCGGGCTCGAGGAGCAGGTGTGGACAGGACCGAGGGTGCATCCCCGCCCGCCGAGGGCTCGGCCCCGAGCGGTGAGGTCGCTGGCGGAGCACAGCCGGGTGGTCTGACCGAGCCGCTGCTGGTGGCCGGGGCGGCCGCCACCTCGGTGCTGCTCGTGGGTGTGATCTACCCCCGCTACCCGGACCTGTTCCCCACGTGTCCGTCCCGAACCCTCTTCGGGGTGCTGTGCCCCCTGTGCGGGGGTACCCGCAGCGCGCACGCGCTCGCGACGGGGCGGCCGTCGGACGCGGTGGCGCTGAACGCGTTCGTGCCCGTGCTCGTGCTGCTCACCGCGTGGTCGTGGGTGGCCTGGGTCGGGCGCAGCCTGGGGCAGAAGCTGCTGCCCGCCGTCCCCCGGTGGTTGTGGTGGAGCGTCGGGGTGCTGTGGCTGAGCTACGGCGTGCTGCGCAACCTCCCGCTGGAGCCCTTCGCCTCCTGGGCGCCGTGACACGGACCTGCCCGATGCTGCTGGAGACGGCGCGGGGTGCGGCGCTGTGGGGATCGGCCGTGGCTCCAGGGTGTGCAGCGATGTGACCTGATCCGCGTCGGTTCGCTGCACAC
>SKTN01000374.1 GCA_007117945.1 Nitriliruptoraceae bacterium
CCCGGGCGCTGGTCGAGCGCTCGCGGGAGGCCGACCTGGTGGTCGTGGGCTCCCGTGGCCGCGGTGGCTTCCGCGGCCTGAAGCTCGGCTCGGTCTCCGAGCAGGTCACCCGCCACGCCAAGGCGCCGGTGCTGGTGATCCGTGAGAGCACCAAGGAGTAGCACCCGCGTGACGCCCTGACGGTGGCCGCACCCGCGCACGCGGGTGCGGCCACCGTCGTGCGCGACCGTCGGTCGGCGACGGCCGGCGACGTCGCCGTCAGCCGAAGGCCCGGTGGTAGGCCAGCAGCCCCAGCACGGTCAGGCTGTCGGCGATCACACCCCGGTCGACGAGGTCGAGGGCCGCGACCACCGGCAGGGTGGCGACCACCAGCTCCTCCGTCGGATCGGGGTCCCGTGGCACGGCGGAGAGGTCACGGGCGACGAACAGCTGACCGCGCTGGTCGGTCACCGAGTTGCTGATGGTCAACGGCGGTCCGAGGGTGGACCAGGTCCGCGCGTGGTAGCCCGCCTCCTCGGCGAGCTCCCGCTGGATCGCCGCAAGCGGCGTCTCATCGGCGTCGACGCCGCCCTCGATGAGCTCCCACGAGTACTCGCCCAGGGCGTAGCGCCACTGGCCGACCAGGACCACCTCCTCGCGCCCGGTCACCGCGACGACACCGACCGCCGGGGACATGGAGACCACGCCGTACACCCCCGGGGAGCCGTCGGGGCGGCGCACCCGGTCCTCCCGCACACGGATCCACGGGTTGGCGTAGACCTCGCGGGTCGACAGGGTCCGCCACGGATCCGGCGGCGGAGAGGGCAGCCGGGCCGTCCCGCTCATGCAGGCGAGGGGTCAGACACCTGGTCCGACACCTCCGAGGTGAGGGAGCGCGCCAACAGCTGCGCGGGATGGTGGACCTCCCAGCCTTCGCGGGCGATCTGCATGGCGCAGCCCGGGTTGCCCGACACGACCCCCTGGGCGCCCGTGCGCTGCAGGGCACCGTGCTTGCGGGCCAGCAGGGCGTCGCCGAACGCGGGCTGGAGGTAGGAGTAGATCCCCCCGGAGCCGCAGCACTGCTGCTCGTCGTCGGGTTCCAGCAGGCGCAGACCGGGGATCGCCGCGATCAGCGCCCGCGCCTGGTCCGCCAGTCCCTGGACGTTCTTCAGGTGACAGGGCGCCTGGTAGGCGAGCGTCAGCTGGAGGGCCGCGCCCCGGGCAGCCACCTCCTCGGGGCTGATGAGCTCCGAGAGGTCCGTGACCCGCTCGCTGAAGGCCCGGGCCTCGTCGGTCCCGAGCAGCGCCCCGTACTCCTTCATGGCGCCGCCGCACCCCGCCGAGTTCACCAGGATCGGGCCCTCGGTCCCCGCGTAGGCCGCGATGGTGGCCTCGGCCAGGGCGTGGGCCTCCTGCTCACGGCCGGCGTGGGCGGACAGGGCGCCGCAGCACGGCGGCGCAGGCTCGAACCGGGGCCGGTGGCCCACAGCTGCCAGGACCTGTGCGGTCGCGCGGTGGACGTCGCGGAACATCCCATCCATCACGCAGCCGCGGAACAGGAAGGCGTCCCCCTGCGCGGGAGCACCGGGCGGCGGGAGTCGGTAGCCGCGCAGGGTGTCGCCGAGGCGCACCCGCCGGGCCGGTCGCAGCCGCGAGGGCAGCACCCGGTCCAGGCGCAGCGTCTGCGCGAGCGCCAGCAGGGTGGTCCCCAGCCGGAGCAGCCACCGGTGCCGGAGCGCCGCGAACAGCACCTGCTGTCCTCGTGCCTCGACCCCCGCCGGGGGCCGCTGCTCCTCGATGGCCGCCCGGGCGGTCTCCATCAGCGACCCGAACTCCACCAGAGAGGGGCACACCACCTCGCACGCCCGACACTGCACGCAGGTCTCCAGGGAGTCCACGACGTCCGGGTCGTCGATCGCGAGCTCACCCTCCTCCACCAGCCGCATCGCGAGGATCCGACCGCGGGGGCCGTGCTCCTCGAGGTAGGTGGTCTCGTAGGTCGGGCAGGAGGACAGGCAGAACCCACACTGCACGCAGGCGGCGAGCTGATCGGCGTCGAAGATCGACACCTGCTGGTGGTCGGTCATCGGGACTCCCTCGGGTCGAGCAGGATCCGGTGCGGGTCCAGGGCGGCACGCACCCGCTCACCCATCGCGTCGGTGGTCGTGGCGCGTGCCGGCCCGCCGTGCGCCCCAGCATCGAGGTGCAGCAGGTGACCGCCGAGGCGCACGACCCGGTCGCCGAACGTGGCGATGGCGTCGGCGTCGCCGTCCACCAGGCAGACCCCCACGCCCTCGAAGGCGGTGTGGTCGAGGCCGGCGGACGCGGCCAGCGCCGTGACCTCCCGCAGCCGCGCCGGGTCCACCGCCGCCCGTGCCGCCGTCGGCCACCTCGGCGCCGCAGCGGGTTCCAGGCCGGCGACGGTCGCCTGTGCCGCCACGTCGTCGGGGTGCTCCTCGAGGTGGACGAAGGTGCCCGTGGGCGTACTGACCACCGCGGCAGGCCGGTACAGCGTGCTGAGGATGCGCCCGGCGGGCAGGTGGGTGGTGAACCACGCGCTCTGGGTGGGGATGGGGCGCAGCTTCAGGGTGATCTCCGCCAGCAGGCCGAGGCTGCCCCAGGACCCCGCCGCCAGGCGGCACAGGTCGTAGCCGGTGACGTCCTTGACCGTGACCCCGCCGGCGGTGACCACCCGGGCGTCACCGGTGACCATGCGCACACGCAGGACCCAGTCCCGCACGCGCCCGGCCTGGAGCTGTCGTGGTCCGGCCAGGGCGGCGGCCACCCGTCCTCCCACCGTGGAGCCGTGACCGGCCAGGGGCTCGATCGGGCACTCCTGGCCGTGGGTGGCCAGCAGCGCCGCCAACTCCTGCAGCGGGGTGCCGCCCCGCACCGTCACCACGAGGTCCTCGGGGCGGTGGTCGATCACCCCCGTCAGCTCGGCCGTGGACACCACCTCGGCGTCGGTGGGTGGCAGGCGGTCGAGCACGCTGCCGCCCCCGCGGATCACCAGCCGTCGCTGCCCGGCAGCGGCCGCCGCGAAGGCGTCCACCACCGGTGCGAGCTCGGCCGGCGGGGCCGTCGATGTGCTCATACCCACGCCCCCTCCGGCACCATGCGTGCCTCCTGACAGCCGACGGTCGTGGGCAGGACCTTGTCCGGGTTGGCCAGGCCCGAGGGCTCCATCGCGCGACGCACCGCCTGCTGGACGGCGAGGTCGTCGGCGGTGTAGACCTGCGAGAGGAAGTCCCGCTTCTCGATGCCGACGCCGTGCTCACCGGTCACGGTGCCGTCCAGGGCCAGGGCCGTGGTCACGATGTCGTGCCCGGCGGCGAAGACCCGATCGAGCACCCCCTCCTCCCGGCGGTCGAAGAGCACGAAGGGGTGGAGGTTGCCGTCGCCGGCGTGCACCACGTTGAGGATGATCAACCCCTCACGCTCACCGATCGCCACCACGGCATCGAGCATCTCCCCGAGGCGGGAACGGGGCACCACCACATCCTGGAGGAAGAAGTCCGGCGCCTGCTGGGCGATCGCCCCCGCCACGGCCTTGCGGCCCTTCCAGATGCGGGCACGCTGGTCCGCGTCGGCGGCCCGCACCACCTCGGTGGCGCCGTGCTCACCGGCGAGGCGGGCGGCGGTGTCGACGCCGGCACTCACCCCGGCGGCCAGGCCCTCGTACTCGAGCAGCAGTACCGCCGCCGCGTCGGTGGGGTAGCCCGCCTGGGCGTAGTCCTCCACCAGGGCGATGGCCCGGGCGTCCATGAGCTCCACGGCATCGGGGAGGCGGTCGGAGGTGACCAGGGCACCGACGGTGGCCGCGGCCGCCTCCAGGGTGTCGAAGCCGGCGAGCAGGGTTCCGATCGCCGGTGGTGCCGGCAGCAGGCGCAGCCACGCACCCACCACGATGCCGAGCGTCCCCTCGCCACCGACGCTCAGGCCACGAAGGTCCAGCCCGGTCTGCTCCGGCAGACGGCCGTCCAACAGGTGGATCTCCCCGTCGGTGTCCATCAGCTCGACGGCGAGCACGTGCTGGCTCATCACGCCGTAGGTGAGCACGTGGATGCCGCCGGCGTTGGTCGCCACGTTGCCGCCGAGCGTCGCGGCGATCTGGCTGGCCGGGTCGGGTGCGAAGCGCAGGCCCTTGGCCGCGACGGCCCGGCCGAGACGGGCGTTGACCATCCCCGGCTCCACATGGGCCCGGCGGTTGACCACGTCGAGCTCAAGGAGGCGGTCCATGCGGGCCACGCTGACCACCAGCGGACGGACCCCGCCCACCCCTGTCGGGGTGGCACCCCCGGCCAGGCCCGTCCCGGCCGCCCGGGGGGTGAAGGGCACCTGATGGTCGCGGCAGGCTCTGAGCACCACCGCCAGCTCGTCCCGGGTGGCGGGCAGCGCGATCGCCAGGGGGTCGGCGTTGAGGAAGGACGCGTCGCGCCGGTAGGTCGCCCGGGACAGGGCGGAGGCGCGCAGCCCCTCCGAGCCCAGCGCCCGCCCGAGGTGGGCGAGCAGCGCGGACTCCGCCGGGGTGTGGGGGGCGTCGCGTCGGGGTGCGGTCATCGGTGCTGGCTCCATCAGTCCTCCTGGGACATCGAGGTGGCACCGGGCAGGCGTCGCACCAGGTACTCGGCGAGGTGGAGGACCTCCACCTCGCGTCCCGAGGCGTGCACCCCACCGCGCAGGTGCAGGATGCAACCCGGGTTGTCGGTGATCAGCACCGACGCCTCGGTGCGGTCGAGGCAGCCGAGCTTGCGGTCGAGGATGCCGGCGGACAGCTCCGGGTTGCGCACCGAGGTGGAGCCGCCGAAGCCGCAGCACTCGCCGGCCTCCGGCAGGGGAACGACGGGCACCCCCGCGACGTCGCGCAGGAACGCCTCGATGGCGTCGGTGCGCCCGAGGGTGTTGGAGGCCTGGCAGAAGCGGTGCACCGTCACCGGTGTGCGGTCGCCGTCGTCGAGGCTGCCCGCGGGCAGGCGCCCGGGGCCGGTGGCCAGGTAGCTGATCAGGTCGTAGGTCCGGCCGGCGAGCTCCTGGGCCCGTTCCACCTCGCCGAGGTCGCCGCGCAGCAGGTGCGGTGCGTCATGGCCGAGCATCGCCAGGCAGGAGGAGGCGGGCGTGACCACGTCCGCGCCGTCGGCGAGCGCGGCCATCGTCTGGCGGACCATGTCGCGCGCGGTGTCCTGCTCGCCGCTGTCGTAGGCCGGCAGGCCGCAGCAGTGCTGCTCCCGTGGCACCGTCACCTGGGCACCGGCCGCGCGCAGCAGCCTCGCCGCCGCGATGGGGATGTCGGGGGCGATGCGATCCGACAGGCACTGCAGGAACAGCTGGACCTTGCGGCCGGCCAACGGCTGGTCGGCCAGGCGCGGGGGCTCCTCCAGACGGCCTGGGCGCAGGGTGTCACGCGCCGGGCGCAGCGGCACCGCCGGTGGGGAGCGCCACCCGATGCGCGTGGCCAGGGGGCCGCGGGTGGTCAGCACCGCGGGCAGCGCCGTCACCCCGTCACGCCGCAGCGGCGTGGACAGCAGGCCCACGGCGCGCAGGCCCAGGCCCACCAAGGCGGGGTGCTGGAAGGCGCTCAGGGCCGCGCGCGTCACCGTGCCCGCGCTCCCGGCCGCACCGGCGCGGGCCACGGTGGCGCGCACCTCGAGGATCTGGACGGGCAGCGGGATGTCCACGGGGCAGACCGTGGCGCACGCACCGCAGGACACGCACAGCGACTGCGGGCCGGCCGCTGCCTCGATGCCGTGGTGGAAGCTGGTGTTCACCAGCCCGATGGCGCCGGTGTAGACGTGACCGAAGGCGTGCCCGCCGACCACGCCGTAGGGCGGGCAGACGTCGGCGCAGGCGCCGCAGCGGATGCAGCGCAACGCCGCTGCGACATCCGGGTCCTCGGCCATCGCCGTGCGCCCGTTGTCGAGCAGGATGATCAGCTGCTCCTGACCGGGCCGGGGTCCGGTCAGGAAGTTGGTGTAGACGGTGATGGGCTGGCCCGTGGCGGAGCGACCCAGCAGGCGCACCTGTTTCATCGCGTCGGCGTAGGTGGGGAGCAGCTTCTCGATGCCGGCGGTCACCACGTGGAGCTTCGGCAGGGCCACGGACATGCGGTTGTTGCCCTCGTTGCACACCAGCAGGATGGAACCGCCCTCGCTGATCAGGGCGTTGGCACCGGACAGGCCGACGCTGCTGGCGAGGAACCGCTCCCGCAGCTCGGTGCGGGCGGCCTTGACCATGCGGTCGATGTCATCGGCCGGGAAGGGCCGCTCGAGCACCCGCTCGAACAGCTCGGCGATCACCTCCTTGCGCTTGTGGATGGCGGGCATGACCAGGTGCGAAGGTGTCTCCTCGGCCAGCTGGAGGATCCACTCCCCGAGGTCGGTCTCCACGGGGATGATGCCGGCAGCCTCGAGGTGGCTGTTCAGCCCGATCTCCTCGGAGACCATCGACTTGCCCTTGACGATCAGATCCGCGCCCGCCGCCTGCATCCGCTCGGTGACCAGCGCGTTGGCCTCACCGGGTGTGGCGACCCGGACCACCTCGGCACCCGCGGCGGTGGCGTTGGCGGTGAAGGTGTCGATGTGGTGCTCCCAGTTGGCGAGCACCCCGTCCTTGATGGCGGCCAGCTCGGCCCGCAACTCGTCGAAGCTACGGCCCTCCTGCGCCTCGAGGTCGGCGATGGCGGCGTCGCGGCTGACCCGCCAACCGCGTTGGAAGGCGGTCAACCCGCCGCGGACGTCAGGGTCGGCCAGAGCGGTGGCGTACCGCTCACCGAAGGGCCGTAGCTCGCTCATGTCGTCGGCTCCTCGGTCGCGGCGTCGGTGCCGACGAGGACGAGGACGTCCACCTCGTCAGGACCCTGCACGCCGATGGTCAGGCTGCGTTCGATGTCGGCGGTGCGCGACGGCCCGGTCATCAGCGAGGCGAAACCGGCCTGACCACCCCGGGGGGCCAGCCACTCGGCTGCGTCCTCCAGGCGACCCACGACGTCGGTGGCGGCCACCACCTGGAGCAGTCGCTTGCACAGCATCGTGACCACGCGGTCACGCAGCTCGTGCTCGGTGACCAGCACGCTGCCGGTCTCGGCCACCGCCAGCACCCCGCCGACGATCGCCACGGGGACGTCGGCGACGTCGGCCCCCGGGTCCTCGGTGCCGGGCACCACCACCGTGCAGCCGAGAGCCTCGAGGCTGGTGGCCAGGTCGGGCTGCGCCGCGTGGAGGCTGGGGGCCAGCGCGATGCGGTCGGCCAGGGCGGCGGCGTGGGCCGCCACCTCCTCCCAGCCGGGGAGCTCGTGGTAGGTGCTGGCGGCCGCCTCGACCCGGGTGCGCAGCAGCGCCCGCCCGGGGGTGGCGGTCGGAGGGTCGTCCTGCACGGTTGGTTCCGTCACGTCTCGTACCTCCGTGCCAGCCCCTCGCCGGGGTCTCGGGCACCCTAGGTCGCCAGGTGGTGGCCCGCTCGGTGCCGCCCGGACCCGACCCCGGTGCGGTCGGGTCCGGCAGGGCATCACGAGGGGTCCCGCTCCTTGCCGGGCCGCTCGCTGGTCGACGGTGTGTCGGGCACAGGCGGCCGCTTGCGTTCCCGGGCAGCCGCGACGAGCAGCGCAGCTGCCGTCGCCAGCAGCAGGGCCAGCATCACCGTGCCGGCGTTCACGCCGATGCCCCAGACCAGCAGGTAGGTGAAGGTCCCCGCTGCCAGCAGGTAGTACGCACACGGGATCGCCACCTTGCGCATCAGGTCGCCCTCGCGTCCCACCAGGCCGACGGTCGCTGCCGCCGCCACCACGTTGTGGACGGTGAGCATGTTGCCGGCAGCGCCACCGACGGCCTGGGCGGCGACCACGGGGACCGTGGCGATGCCGATGCCCTCGGCGGTGGCGAACTGGAACTGGGAGAACATGATGTTGCTGATGGTGTTGGAGCCGGCGGCGAATGCCCCGAGCGCACCGACCACCGGCGCGACGAGCGGCCAGGCGGAGCCGACGGCGGTGGCCGCCCCCTCCGCCAGGGTGAGCGGCATGGAGGCCAGGTCACCGGTGGAGAAGTCGGTGCCCGAGTTGATGAAGATCCGCACCAGTGGCACGGCGATCAGCATCGCAGGTGCGGCCTTGACGATCTGCTTGCCGGCGGTGCGCCAGGCGAGCGCGATCTCCGAGCCCCGCATCCTGTGCAGGGGGTAGCTGACGAGCACGGCCATGAGGAACACGAAGCCGGGGAGGTAGAGGAACTGGAAGCCGGCGTTCACACCCTGCCCGAAGATGTTCTCCCAGGTGGGGTTGACGCCCTGCAGGACGGACTGGATGCCGAGCTCCGGGATGCGGGTGACGACCAGGATCGCGGCCAGCACGCCGTAGGGCGCCCAGGCGCGGGCGGTACCGATGACCTGACGGGGTGCGGCGTCGTCCGGGGAGAGGTCGCCCATCCAGTTGTCGAGCCAGCGCTCACGCGGCGCGAAGTCCCAGGGCTCCTCGGGCTGCAGGAAGCCCTTGCGGGTCGCGGTGATCACGATCGCCAGACCGATGAGGCCACCGAACAGCGAGGGGAACTCCGGGCCGAGCAGCCAGGCGGTCAGCCAGTAGGGCACGATCATGGCGGCGGCGGCGAACAGCGCGAAGGGCCAGATCGCGAGCCCCTCGCTGAAGCGCTTGTTCGGGCCGAAGAACCGGGTCAGCAGCCCGACCATGAACAGCGGGACGAGCATCCCGACGACCCCGTGGATCGTCGCTGCCTGCAGGGCCACGTCGCCGAGGTAGGCGTCGAGGGAGCCCGTAGCGAGGATGGCCTCCTCCGCGGCCGTGCCGCTGAGCCCACTGTTGACGCCGATGATGATCGGCGTACCGAGCGCCCCGAAGGTCACCGGTGTCGACTGGATGATCAACCCGCACATCACCGCGGCCATGGCGGGGAAGCCCAGGGCGAGCAGCAGGGGCGCCGCCACCGCCGCGGGGGTCCCGAAGCCCGACGCCCCCTCGATGAAGGAGCCGAACAGCCAGGCGATGATCACCGCCTGGACGCGGCGGTCCGGACTGATGCGGGTGAAGCCGGCCCGGATCGATTGCATCGCCCCGGAGGCGTTCAGGGTGGCCAGCAGCAGCAGCGCACCGAAGACGATGTAGAGGATGTCGAGGGAGATGCCGAGCCCCTCGACCACCGAGGCGGCGATCGCGATGGGCCGCACGTCCCACACCAGCCACGCCACGACCGCCGTGACGACGAACCCGACGGCCATCCCGTCCCGGGCAGGCCATCGGAAGCCGACCATGAGCACGCCGATCGTCAGGATCGGCAGGAACGCGAGCAGGCTGAGTACAGCGAGGTTCTCCACGGTATGGCTCCCTGGTGCGACAGGCTCCGGCGTTCTCCCGCCCGCTGCGGTGGACGTTGCCTGCAGGTGGCTCGCCGGAGGTGGGCGGACACTCGGCGCTGCGCCGACGACCGGCCACCGCCGATCGGCCCGGTCGGTGCGCCGAAGGTCCCACGGACCCATCGACCCCAGAAGGAACGGGCCCTCCGGCCCCACCTGCTCGGGCACCGTGGCCCCGATCACCACCCGGCTCCGCGTGCTGCAGGTCCTTCGCCGGGTCGTGCCGTCGCTTCGCACACCGCGCACCGCGCCCGTATGACCGCATAGGTGATATCGCGTGGCCTGGTGCCGAGCGCGTCCACCGCGGGGCGGGAGCGGGCGTGGCACAGGTCGGCGACCACCGCGTGCCGGCCTCGGTCCAGCGTGAACGTGGGCTCCGAAGTCGTGCGATGGCGGCCACGGAGACGTGATGCGGACGGTGTGGGTGTGGGGGGACCAGCTCAACGTCGACCTCGCCCACCTGCGCGGCAGCGACCCCGCCGACACCCACGTGCTGCTGGTCGTCAGCACGGCCAAGCTCACCGAGCGCCGCTGGCACGTGCAGAAGGCCCACCTCGTCGTCTCCGCCATGCGCCACTTCGCCGTGGAGCTCGAGGACCGCGGCTACGCGGTAGACCTCCGTCGCGCCGACACCCTGCGCGCGGGGTTCGTGGCCCACGTCGCCGAGCACGCACCTGCCGAGGTCCGGGTCATGGAGCCGGCCAGCCTGCCCGGTCGGCGGCTCCTCGACGACCTCGACGTCGAGGTGGTGGACAACGACCACTTCCTGTGCCACTGGCGCGACTTCGCAGCCTGGGCCGGTGACCGCGAGCGGGTCAAGATGGAGGACTTCTACCGCTGGCGTCGCCGGAGCACCGGCGTGCTGATGGAGGGCGAGGAGCCGGTCGGCGGGCGGTGGAACTACGACCACGACAACCGCGAGCCACCCACCGACGAGCTGGCCTCGAGGGCACCCCGCCCGGTGCGCTCCGAGCTGGACGACATCGACCGTGACACCCTGGAGCACTGGCTGCCCGAGGGGCTCTACGGTGCCCCACCGGACGGCACCTGGGCCACGACGCGGCGGCGTGCGCTCGTGCGGTTACGCCACTTCGTCGACCACGCCCTGCCCGGCTTCGGCGACCACCAGGACGCGATGGTCACCGGGGCCTGGTCGCTCAACCACTCCCTGCTCTCCCACGCCCTCAACCTCGGACTGCTCCATCCTCGGGAGGTGATCGAGGCGGCCGAGGAGGCCTACCACGCCGGTCACGCGCCCCTGAACGCCGTGGAGGGCTTCATCCGGCAGATCCTCGGGTGGCGCGAGTTCATCTGGGGGGTCTATCACCGATGGATGCCGGGCTGGCTGGAGGAGAACCACCTCGGCGCGGACCTGGACGTCCCACCGGCCTTCACCGGTGAGGCGGACACCGACATGGCCTGCGTCGCCGACACCGTGGCCGCGATCCACGACCACGCCTACGCCCACCACATCCAGCGCCTGATGGTGCTGGCCAACCTGGCCACCAGCGCCGGGGTGGACCCGAAAGCCTTCACCGCGTGGATGCAGGGTGCCTTCGTCGACGCCTATGAGTGGGTGATGGTCCCCAACGTGATCGGGATGGGCACCTTCGCCGATGGTGGCCGGATGTCGACCAAGCCCTACGTCTCCGGCGGCGCCTACATCGACCGCATGAGCGACCACTGCGACGGGTGCCGCTACGACCGCAGACAACGCTCGGGCGAGGACGCCTGCCCCTTCACGACCCTCTACTGGGACGTGCTCGACCGCAACCGCGGGGTCCTGGCGGGCAACCACCGGATGGGCCGGCAGTTCCACACCCTCGACCGCCTGCAGGACCTCGAGGCCCTTCGGGAGCGGGCCGCCGAGGTCAAGGTGCTGCTCGCCGAGGGTCGGCTGTAGGCCGCCCTGCCACGCAGCGCCCCGGCGTTCGCGGTGACGGTACGGCCGGGGTCCTGCGCGGCAGCGGGTGTCCCCCGGGGAGCGGGTGCACCGGGCTCGGTGGTCGTTGCCTGGGCTCTGGCCCAGGCAACGACCACCCCGTGGACCCCGCCCGGCGCCAACCCGTCAGAGGTGGCAGATCCCTGGGACCACGCCCAGGAAACGACCTCTCAGCGGCCGAGCTCCTCGGCCACCAGCTCGAACTCCGCCGTGACGTGCTCGAGGACGTGCTCCGGGTCGGGGGTGATGGCCGCGTCGGTGACCAGCCCTGGGAAGATGCTGCCGTTCACGCTGACGAAAGCCGCGCTGAGGTTGAGGTGGGCGGTCATGCCGCCCCAGCCGATGGTGCCCAGCAGCTGGGAGCCGCCGATGTGCAGGGGCAGCTGCGGACCGGGAACGTTGGTGAGCACCCCGGTGGACCGCAGCTGGTTGAGGCGGTGGATGCCCCGCTCGATCACCGGGGTGAACATCGTGGTCGTCACGATCAGCATGCGCGAGACCGCCGGCGCCGGCGAGTCCTTCAGTTCCTGCATGCGACGCTGCAGGATGCCGAGGCGCACCCGCGGGTCGTCGCTGGCCACCGGCAGCTTCAGCGGCAGCAGCCCGATGCGGTTGCCGAGGTGGCGGGGCAGTGGCTGGCCCGGCCGCCGCAGGTTGACGGGGATCATCATGGCGATGTCCTGGACCAGCGCGTCACGCTCGTCGAGGTAGCGGTGCAGCGCACCGCTCATCACCGTGAGCACCACGTCGTTGACCGTGGCGTCGTTGGCGCGCGCGATCCGCTTGACCGTCGCGAGATCGAAGCCGTCGGGGTCCCACGCCATGCGCTTGGTCCCGTCGGGGGTCCCCTGCAGCATGCTGCGTTGGACCATCTGCGGCGCGAGCAGCCGTCCTGCCCACTCCGCCATCTCCGCACCCTCGCGGGCGATGTCGCGGAACTCACCGGGGTGCAGGGCCAGGTGCGCGCTCTTGGCGAACAGTTGGGTACCCGTGCCGAAGGCCCCGCTGACCAGGTCCGCAACGGAGCGGTCGCGCACGGTGATCGCCATCGGGTCGAACTCGTCGACGATCGTGAGCAGCAGGCCGAGCATCGCGAGGCCATCACCGATGCTGTGGTGGATCCGCACGTGGACGGCACAGCCGTCACCGCGGTAGCCCTGCAGGACGCTGACGTGCCACAGTGGACGGTTGCGGTCCAGGGGGATCGTGCGCTCCTCGCTGCACCAGTCCTGGAGCGCCACCTGGTCCCCGGGGCCGGGGAGACGGTCCTCGGAGATGTGCTCGTCGAGGTCGAAGTCGTGGTCGTCGACCCACAGCGGCATCAGCCCGGGCACCCGTGAGGCCACGATGCGCTGGCGCATGATGGGGTGCCGGTCGAGGAGCCGCTCCTGGAAGCGGGCCCGGAGCAGCTCCACATCGAGAGGCCGGTCGAACCACATGATCGACGAGATCGTCATCGGGTTCACCCGGTTCTCACCGAGGTACCAGACGGCATCACCCGGCGACATCCGCCTGGACATCCTCACCCCCACCCACCTGATCGTGACCACGCGTGGCCCGACGTGTGTCCTAGCACGACCGGTCCCTCGGCGCAGAAGCTACGGAGCAACCCCAGCGTCGCACAGTGCCGTGGGTCCCGCAGGCAGGGCCGGTGGACCCCTGCCGGAACGGGCCGCTCACCGCTGCCCCTCGCCAGGCCCGGCACCACCGCCGGCGCCCTGCAGCATCTCGGCGCCACTCCCCCACAACCGTGTGCCGAGGCCCGAGGCCCGCTGCACGGGCTGCGCCAGTGCCTCCTGCAGTGCGGCCTCGCCCGCGAGGAGCGTCACCCGGGTGACGGCCCGGGTGATCGCGGTGTAGACGAGCTCACGGGTCAGCAGCGGCGAGGACCGCGCACCGAGCACGACGACGGCGTGGTCGAACTGCGAACCCTGGCTCTTGTGGATCGTCATGGCGTAGGTGGTCTCGTGGGCTGGCAGCCGCGCGGGGGCCAGCAGCCGGACGCCACCGCCGTCGGCGGCGAAGGCGACGACCGCACGCTCCGCATCGGCGGGATCGGGCACCACGACCCCCACGTCGCCGTTGGCCAGGCGCAGGGCGCGGTCGTTCTCCGTGATCAGCACGGGCCTGCCGAGGTAGAAGCGGCGCCGCCCCCCCCGACCGCCGATGTGGGTGGTGAGTGCCTCCTCGATGGCGGCGTTCCAGCGCTCGACACCGGCCGGCCCCCGACGATGGGCGCACAGCACACGCACACCCCCCAGTGCCGCGAGCACCTCCGCGGGGGGCCTGCCCTGCCGGGCGGCGATGACCACCTCCGCGTAGGCGTCGGCGGCCAGCGCAACGACCCCCGCCTCGGCCCTGGGGTCGGTGACCGGGTCATGGCGGCGGACCTGTCCGCCGGCCTGCGCCCCCAGGAGTGGCAGCGCTGCCGCGCTCCCGCGTTGGATCGCCGTGGCCACCTCGGCGATCCCGCCGCCGGCGGCGAAACGTCGGAACCGGTCGAGGCGCACCACGGCGTCCCAGATCCCCGGCTCGGCGGCCGCTTCCACCTCCTTGGCCAGCCGCCCACCCACCAGCGGGTCGAGCCCGGCGACGGCCTGGGGTGACAGCTGCAGCACCGGCCGACTGCCGTGGGGCCCACAGATGTCACCGAGCACCGCACCCGCCTCCACGGAGGCCAGCTGGTCACGGTCGCCGAGCAGCAGCAGGCGTGCGTCCGGCCGCACGGCGTCCACCAGCTTGGCCATCAGGGGCAGCGACACCATGGATGCCTCGTCAACGACCACGACGTCGTGGGGCAGGGGCTCACCTGCATGATGCCGGAAGCGGGTGGCGGACCCGCGCTGTACGCCCAGGAGCCGGTGGATCGTCATCGCCTCGATCCGCCCGAGCGCGTCCCGGACCCCGTCACCGACCTCGAGGTCGGCCAACGACGCCTGCAGCGACTCGGTCAGGCGGGCGGCGGCCTTGCCCGTGGGCGCCGCCAGGGCCACCTGGGGCGGACGTCGACCCTGGTGCCCGGCAGCGAGGTGGAGGGTGGCCAGCACGCGGGCGACGGTGTAGGTCTTGCCCGTGCCCGGGCCACCCGCGACCACGGTGAGATGACGGGTCAGGGCCATGGCAGCGGCCAGCCGCTGGCGGTCGAGCTCCCCGCCCACACCGAACAGCTCGTCCAGCCACCCGGAGGCGACCGCGGGATCGAGCGGTTCGGGTGGCTCGTCGGCGCGGGCGGCCAGCCCGGCGGCCAGCGCCACCTCGTAACGCCAGTACCGGTCGAGGTAGAGGCGGTCCGCCTCCAGGACCAGGGGGGTGGCACCCCCGACACCCGTGGCGTCCGCCTCCCGCACGGCGCTACCGGCCGCCAGCTGCTCCCCCCAGCTGGCGGGGTCTGGCCAGGCCAGTGCCGCGAGCCGTCCGGGGGGCTCCTCCTCGGCGCCGCCCCC
Source organism: Nitriliruptoraceae bacterium (assembly GCA_007117945.1). Taxonomy (GTDB): domain Bacteria; phylum Actinomycetota; class Nitriliruptoria; order Nitriliruptorales; family Nitriliruptoraceae; genus T1Sed10-7. The sequence goes on from SKTN01000374.1 coordinate 14,722, forward strand.
CCCGGGCACCGGTTCGACGGCGGTCCGCGCGGCCACCTGCTGCAGCTCCACGCACACGTGCCCGAGCCGCGGTGCGCGCAGGGCCAGCCCCAGGGCGAGCAGGACCGCATCGCGCTGGTCACCGGCGATCCGCCCGAGCCGGCGTGCGAGTCGGGCCTCGGCGTCGAGGAGCACGCCCGCGTCGACGAAGGCCGCGAGGTGGTCAGGCGTCGCTGGCAGCGTCGGCTGCCACGCCGCGGCGTTGCCGTCCGCGCTCACCCTGCACCTCCGTCGAGCTCCCGGCTGAGCTGGTCCACCAGCTCGGGTTCCGGCGTCAGCAGGACCACACCCGTGGACGCGTCCGGCTCGCCGACCATGCCCCGCAGGAACAGGTAGCCGGCACCCGCCAGATGCTGCGACGGGGCGTAGCCGGGTACGCGCCAGCGCAGGAACCGGTGGGCGGCGACGAGGTAGAGCAGCCCCTGGAGGACGTAGTGGTGCTCGACCATGGCGGTGCCCAGCACCGCCGCCCGGTAGTCGTGTGCCACGGACCTGCCGGTGTCCCGGTCGCCGAACCAGTTCGACTTGTAGTCGGCCACGAGGAACCGGCCGTCGGGCAGCCGTGCCAGCAGGTCGATGCTGCCGTTGAGGTAGCCCCGCACGGGCGCGCCCAACGCGGGGTCGCTCAGCTGCCGGGCGTAGGCGGCGACCAGGGGGTCCGCGCTGCCCGCCAGCACCCTGCCGAGCCGGGGCAGGCTGACCGGCTGCCCCAGCTCGGCTCCACCCCCGGCCAGGGGCAGTTCGAAGCGCAGCTCGTTGCGGCGGTCCCCGGGTGCGAGGTCGGCGAGCCGCACGTCAGCGAGCCCGGCACCCAGCGGCGTGGTGCTCGCCAGCGCCAGACCGGTGGCGACCCGGGGCAGGTGCGCGGTGTCGACGCCGTGCCGAGTCGCCTGTTCGGCGATGACCCCGTCGCGGTGCGCCGGCTCCTCCACGCGGGTGAGATCGAGGTACTCGAGGACGTCGTGGAGGAAGGTGCCGGGACCCGGTCCACGCGGGAAGCGTCCCAGGGGGACCTCGGGGGCCGCGGCCCGACCGCCGGCCGACCCGCCCGGCGTCGGGGTCGCAGCCGCCTCGCCCGCCGGTGCCGGCTCACCGGGGTACCCCGCGACGTCGATCGCCTCCGCCGCGGCGTCCACGTCCCGGCCGGCGTCCACCGATACCCCACCAGGTTGCCCGGCGACGCCGTGGGCCAGCGCCGGGCGGACCAGGGCGGTGAAGCTGGTGCGTCGCCAGGAGCGGTCCAGGGGTGGCCGGGTCCAGGCCCGCGCCGTGAGCTCCTCCTCGGCGGGGACCTGCGGCTGCCATCGGGCGCAGGTGGACAGTGCCCTGACCACCTCCACACCGATCGCACGATCCTCGGCGTCCACCAGGCGATCGAGGTCGTCGAGGAGTTCCTCGTCGCTGGCGGCGACGACCCGCTGGGCGGCGGTGGCGAGGCGCGGTGCGGGATCGACCTCGTCACCGGCGTGCAGCAGGCTCGCCAGCGCGGAGGTGGGGGCGTCGGTGATCGCACCCCACCACACGATGGCGCGGTGCTCCGCCCGGGTCAGGGCGACGTAGGCCAGGCGCAACTGCTCGGTGCGACCCTCGGCGCGCGCCAGCGCGATGCTGCGCTGCTTGGACGCCGAGGTCCGGTCGGCATCGAGGTCGAGGGTGATCGCCGCCGCGGGGTCCTCGACCTCGGGATCGTGGAACCGGGTCACGGCCTCGTCGACCGGGTCACGTCCGTCCCACAGATCGGGGCAGAGCACCACGGGGTACTGCAGGCCCTTGGAGCCGTGGACGGTGACGACCCGGACCGCCTCGGCGTCCTCCTCCAGGCGCAGCTCGGTGTCGGTGGTCGTGGCCCGTCCCTCGGCCGCATCCTGGCGGCGGGCCGACAGCCACGCGACCAGGGCGTGGGGTGCCAGGCTGTCGGCGAGCTCCGCGCGGTGCAGGAGCTCGAGCAGGTGGCGCAGGTTGGTCACGCGGCGGTCGCCGTCGTCGCGGGCGAGCAGGCGGGGTGCGACCCCGTCCTCGTCCAGGGCTTCCTGGAGCGCGGCCAGCACCCCGTGGCTCGCCCAACGGGCGCCCCAGCGGGTCAGGGCGTCCACCCACGCGTCCCAGGCACCCGCCACCTCGGTGTCCGAGGCGCTGGCCGCCATCGCCCCGGTAGCCGTCACGCCGGCCTCCGACACCGCAGCCAACTCCGCGGCGATGCGGGCCGCGTCACGTCCGCCCAGCACGCTCGCGGCGGCCGCGACCGCGGCCCGCTGTGAGCTCGGTCGCAGCATGGCGGTCAGCAGGCGCTGGAGGGCCTCGGCCTCCTCCGTGTCGTAGACGCTGCCCCCGCGCTGGATGACCGCGGGGATGCCGGCGGCGTGCAGCGCCGCCTGCACGGCCAGGGCGCGCCGGTTGGTCCGCACCAGCACGGCCAGGTCCCGGGGCGCGAGACCACGGCGCCCATCCGCACCGTCGGGCAGGGTCGCGGGCGCCTGGAGCAGCGCGACGGCCACAGCCGCGACGTCGGCGGGCAGCCGCCGGTCGAGGGACCCCTTGGTGAGCAGCCCACGGCTCCCCGAACCGACCCCGCCGATGCTGCGGTGCAGGAACCGCAGGGTGAGGGCGGCACCCCCCTCGGGGTCCTCCAGCCGGTCGCCGCGGACGTGCGCCACCTCGTGGTAGGGGATGTCCGGGGTCCCGAAGGCACCCTGCTGGCCGAACAGGCGGTTGCAGGCCGTGACGAAGGTGCGGTCGCTGCGGTGGTTGTCGCCCAGGGTCGCCGTGGCCGGTCGGCTGTCACGGGCCCGGACGTAGGTGGCGATGTCGGCGCCGCGGAAGCCGTAGATCGCCTGTTTGGGGTCACCGATGAGGACCAGGGGCTCGTCCACGTCGAACACGCTGCTGAAGATGCGCCACTGGATCGGGTCGGTGTCCTGGAACTCGTCGATCAACGCGAAGCGGTAGCGCTGCCGGATCGCGGCACGGACCTGGTCCCGGGTTGCCGGGGCCTGCAGGGCCTGGTCGAGGCGCCGGAGCAGGTCGTCGAAGGTCAGCACCGTGCGTTGGCGCTTGCGGCGGTCGAGCTCCGCCCACACCGCCCGCGCGGCCCGCAGCAGGAAGCGGGTGGCGGGGGCGCGCACCGCCCCCCACAACGCGTCCGCCGCAGCCACCAGGGGATCGTCGGTGAGGACCGTCCCCGACGGCAGCACGGTGGCATCCGCGGGGGCGGCGAGCTTGGTGCCGAGCGCCGCCGAGGAGAACCAGGCGTAGGGGTGGTCCTCGGCGAGGTTCAGGCCACGCTGCGGATCGGGGGGCGGTGGCGGGAGGGGATGCGCACCCGCCAGCCAGCGGTCGACCCGCCCGAGCTGGGTGTCCGCGGCCCCGGGGGTGAAGGTGCGCTGGCGGGGCGGGTCCCACGCTCCCGCCGCGGTCAGCTCCCCCGGCAGCGCCACGGCCCGGGCACGAGCATCCTGCTCCCAGCGGGCGCGGAAGCGCTCGAGCGCACGGGTCCACAGCTGCAGGTCGCCGCCGACGTCACCGGGCAGCCCATCGTCGGGGCCAGCGTCGGGACCACCACCCGAGGCTCCGGTGCCACCCCCGTGCCCGCCCGTGCGGGGCCGCAGCTGGAGGGAGGGCAGCCCGGCGACCGCCCGGGCCACGGCCAGCAACCGGGCCCGGTCGATGCCACCTGTCTCCTGGAGACGTCGGATCATCTCCGGGTCGGCGGGCCGCAGCTCACGGGCGAGGTGGTCGTCGACGACCTCGGCGATCAGGTCGGCGTCGTCGTCGAGCAGCACGGCGTCGAAGTCGATCCCGGCCTCGAGGGCGGCGTGATGCAGCATCGCCTGGCAGAAGCCGTGGATCGTGGCGATGGTCGCCTCGTCGAGCTGCGCCAGCGCCCGACGCAGCCGCTCACGACGGGTGTGGAGCTCCCCGACGGGGTCGGCGGCGGTGCGCACGTCGGCGACGAGCCGTTGCACGAGGCCGTCGCCGGCCACCTCCCTGTCCACCCCCTCGGCATCGAGCTCGTCCAGGACCCGGGCGAGCTCGGTCAGGCGGCGTCGCACCCGGTCACGGAGCTCGGCGGTGGCGGCCCGGGTGAAGGTGACCAGCAGCAGGTCGGGCAGCTCGAGGTCGGTCTCCAGCACCGTGCGCACGGTGATCGCGGTCAGCGTCCAGGTCTTGCCCGTACCGGCGCTCGCCTCCAGGGCCAGGGAGCCGGCCGGGAGGGGATCGGTGACCGCATCGAAGGCGGGGACGGGGCTCATGGCGCCACCTCGGCGTCCAGGATCGGTTCCCACACCGCTGCCATCGCCGCCTGCGTTCCGGGCTGGCCTGCCAGCACGTCCTGCAGCTCGGCCTCGGCGCCGAGGGCCTGCGCGACGTAGGTGTCGTCACGCTCCCCCGGGACCGGGCTGCGCCCCCGACCACCGGGCCGCCCCTCCCACGCGGTGCGTACGGCGGAGGCCTCGCTCGGGTCGTCGCTGCCCTTGCGCCCGGCGACCACCAGGGCGCGGGCGGTCTCCGGTAGCAGCGGTACCGCCGCCACGTGGGCCTGCAGGTACAGCTGCAGCAGTCCGCCGAGGTGGTGGAGGGCCACCACGGACAGCTCCTCGCCCTCGCCGACCAGCGCCAGGGGATCGAGGTGGTAGGTCGTCGCCTCCACGCTGCCCCGTGCCGGTGGGCCGATGAGCAGCGCCCGGGGGGTGGGCTCCGGCCGTACGGCGGCGACCGCGAGGAGGCGCACCCACGCGGCCAGCTGGTGCTTCGCTCTGATCGTGGACACCTGTGCGGTGACGACGTCGTCCCCGAGGAGCGCGGCGGTCCCCGTCAGCCGGACCGCGGCGGGCAGTGCCGTCGACGCCCCCGGTGACCCGGCCGGCAGGTCGACCGGTAGATCGATGGGAAGCTGCTGTTCGGCGCCGGGGCGGGCCGCGAAGGCGGCGTGGACGGCGGCGACCCGCTCCTCGACACCCTCGAGGGCGAGGACGCCGAGCCCGCCCACGGGCACGGTGCCCGAGGCCAGCAACCGCTCCCGCCATCCGGCGGTCCGCCCCTCGCCCAGCTGCTGCTCCAGCAGCGCCTGGCTGACCTGCCAGCGCTGCAGCCCACCCAGCTCGGTGGGATCACGGTCCTCGAGGCGCCGGTCGTCCTCGCCGAGGTGCAGGCCGAGCCGGCGCTGGAGCAGGGTGCGCAGGGGGTGCTGCAGGCCCGCGACGACGGCGTCCAACTCCACCCCGGAGGGGTCCAGTACCTCGATGCCGGGTAGGGGTAGGGACCGTGCCAGGAACCCCTGTGGCGGCTGGCGGTCCCCCCGGGCGGCGCGGGCGGCGGCCAGCTGGTGCGGGTCGAAGGCCCGGTCTGGGGCCCGGTCCCGGCGCGGGGTGGACGCGAAGTAGCGCGCGCTGTGGGGCTGCAGGGGGTGGTCGACGATGACCCGGTCGCGCGGGGGCACGGCGCCATCGGCCACCACCGCGGTCTCCTCCAGCACGTCGAGGAGCTCGCTGACGGGTACCGAAGGCTGGGTCACCTCGTTGCTCCGCGGGTCGTGGCCGGTGTAGGTGATGACGAGGTGGTCCCGGGCCGCGAGCAGGGCGTCGAGGAACAGCTGCCGGTCCTCGATCCGTGGATCGGGGTCCCCCGGGCGCGGGTCGAGGGAGAGCAGGTCGAAGCCGTGTTCCTGGGGCGCGCCGGGCAGCACGCCGTCGTCCATCCCCACCAGGCAGACCACCCGGTGGGGCAGGTTGCGCAGCGGTACCAACCCGCTGACCGTGACCGCCCCCGTGCCGTAGGGGGTGCTGCCGCCGCCCGGGCCGAGCCCGCCATCGAGCAACCACCGCACCTCCTCGAGGGTCAGGTGTGGACCCGGCGGCCCGTCCGCGGCCGCACCGGGGTCGAGCAGCCGGGTCAGGGCGTCGCGGACCGCGGCCACGTCCTCCGCCAGGGACGGGTCGCTGCCGGGGCCCTCCCCCGGATCGCACAGGTCGGTGAGTGCCGCGTGCAACGCCGTGCACCATGCCGCCCGGGGGCGCGGCTCCCGCAGGGATGCCAGCGCCGCGAACACGGCGTCGGTCGCGATCAGGACGCGCCCGAGCTGCTCGACGCTGGCCCCCTCGACATCGTCGTAGGGCACGACCCCGCCGACCATCCCCTGGCCGTCGTCGGGGACCGCGGCCCCGAGCGCGAGCCGGTCGAGCCCCGCACTCCAGGTGTGGGCGGGATCGTCGAGGTCGACGAGTGCACGCCGGTGGGCCCGATCGATCCCCCAGCTGATGCCCGTACCGAGCACCCAGTCGGCCAGGGTGGCGAGGTCCTCGGACCCCAGCCCGAAGCGGGCCCTGAGCGCCGGCATCCCCAGCAGGTCGAGCACCTCCGAGCCACCGACACGCGCGGTCACCAGCGCGAGGAGCGCCTCCAGTGCCTCCGCCGCACGGTTGCCGGGACGCACGGTGCGGTCGGCCACGCGCACGGGCAGCACCGGGAGGTCGCCGCCGTCGGCGTCCGTCGGACCCCGCGGGAACGCGGAGGGCACCAGGGGGGCGTAGGTGGCGATGTCGGGGGTGAGGACGACGATGTCGCGGGGTTCGAGGCCGGGATCGTCCTCGAGCAGCCCGAGCAGCACCTCGCGGAGGACCTCCAGCTGCCGCACGGGCCCGTGACAGGCGTGGACCTGCACCGAGGTGTCAGCGGGGTCGAGCTCCACCGCTGCCCTGGCACCCCGGCGCGACCGACGCCGGTCCCCTCGCAGATCCTCCTGCAGCACCCTCAGCAGCCGCTGCCCGCCCGGGTGGCGGCCGGCGGGCTGGTCGGCTGCTGCCGGTGCGAGATCCGTGACACGCGCCGCCCGCGGCAGCACCCGTTCCGCCACGACGCTGCCGGCCTGCCACGCCGCCAGGCCGCTGGCAGCGAGCAGGGGGTGGGCCGGCCGCTGCTGACCGTCGTCACCGCCTCCACCGGCCCACCACGCGGTCACCGGCGCGAGCAGGTACAGCTCGACGCGCGTGCGCTCGGCGAGGGCGGCCAGCAGCTCGAGGTGACCGCTGGGCATCCCGAGCACCCCGAACACGCTGACGGGTCCCGGGAGCAGGTCGGGTCGGGCGATGCCCCCCTCCGCCGCGCCGCGCAGGGCCGCGATCGCCGCGGCGAGCCGGCGGTCGGGGCTGGGTCGCTCGAGACGGCGCACCAGCTCCCGCCACAGCGCCGGCTGCCAGCGCAGCCCCTCGGGCAGGGGTGCGCCCACGGCGTCCACGTCCTGCCCCGCGTGCCAGCGTTGCACCATGGCCGGGCGGTGGAGCGCGTAGCGGTCGAACAGGTCCGCGATGCGGTGCGCCAGGGGCAGCCGCCGACGGTCGACCCGCACGGTCCCCTCCTGGAGGTGCGCCGCCAGGGGCGCGTACACCGCGTCCCCCGGCAGGCTGTCGAGCAGCTCGGCCACCGACCACTGCAACCGCTCCGGCAGCCACGGGTCCGTCTGGTCCTCGCCGTCGAGGGTGGCGGTCAGGGTGCGCGACACGACGCTGCCGAGGAAGGGCAGGGTGAGCCCGGCGGCCACGCCACCCTCGCCCCCGGTGGCGCCGAGGTGGTGGCTGAGCCGCTGGGACAGCCAGCGCGCCATGCCCACCGAGGGCACGGCGACCTCGATCGGTGCGAAGGGATCCTCGGGCGGGGCCACCGACAGCTGCGACGCCAGCGCCGTGGCCAGGAACTCCACGTCGATGGCACGGACGAGGTGCAGGCCCGCACCGGCGCTGCCAGCAGGCGGCTGTGCGCCATCACCACCCACGCTGCCTCCCGTCTCCTGCACCAGCCCGGGCCCTGCCGTCCGGGGTCCCTGCGCGGTCCCCATCCTGCCCGATCGGGCACGACCCTAACGGTCACCTGGGACAGTGACGGCGCACCCGGCCCACCGGCCACTGCGACTACCGTCGGTCGTCGATCCCCGGCAGCGAGGTAGCACGTGCGCGCACCCGACGAGCCATCCGCCAGCGGCGAGCTGCCGCCACCCCCCGGCGGGACCCTGCCGGGCCGAGCGTGGCGGTTGCGCGCCGGCCACCGGCGTTTCCTGGAGGACGAACTGGTCCGCCTCCTCGGCTTCTCCGGACAGCCACGCCACCCGCGGGGTGGGTTCGGGTGGCTGGACGCGGGAGGCGAGGTCGATCCCACCCAGCCCGTCCACACCTGGATCACCGCGCGGATGACCCACGTCCACGCCCTTGCCACGCTCCACGGCCGTCCCGGACACGCGGCGCTCGTCGACCACGGCGTCGACGCCCTCACGGGTCCCCTGCAGACCCCCCGGGGCTGGGTCGACGCGCTGCCGGTGAGCGGGGAACCCTCGCCACGCCACCAGGCCTACACCCACGCCTTCGTGGTCCTGGCCGCAGCGAGCGCGACGGCGGCGGCCCGGCCCGGTGCCAGCGCACTCCTCGACCGTGCCCTGGAGGTGCTGCAGGAGCGTTTCCTCGACGCCCACGGCCGGGTGATCGACGCCCGCGACGCCGACGACACCCCCGAGCCCTACCGCGGCGCCAACGCGAGCATGCACGTGGTCGAGGCGACCCTCGCGGCCGGTGACGTCACCGGTGACGACCGCTGGCACGCGGCGGCGCTGACCATCGCAACGCACCTGATCGACGAGGTGACCCGGGCCCACGGCTGGCGGCTGGTGGAGCACTTCGACGCCACCTGGAGCCCGCTGCTCGAGCACAACCGGGACGCGCCTGACCACCCCTTCCAGCCCTACGGCACCACCATCGGCCACTGGTTCGAGTGGGCACGGCTGCTGCTGCACCTCGAGGCGTCCGTGGCCGAGCCGCCCCCCTGGCTGCTCGAAGCCGCCCACGCCCTGCTGCACGCCAGCCTGACCGTGGGCTGGGCCGCTGACGGGGCGCCCGGGTTCGTCTACACCCTGGACTGGCAGGACCGCCCGGTGGTCGCCAACCGGCTGCACTGGGTGGTCGCCGAGGCCATCGCGGCGACGGCGGCCTACCACCAGCGCACCGGCGACCCGGCCGCTGACGCCTGGTACCGCCACCTGTGGGAGCACGCGGCGACCCACTTCCTCGACCACACCCGGGGCAGCTGGCACCACGAACTCGACCCCGCACTCCAGGTGGCGACGGGCACCTGGTCGGGCAAGCCCGACCTCTACCACGCCGTACAGGCGACCCTGCTCCCGCGGCTCGAGCTGAGCCCCGCCCTCGCCGCCCAGCTCAGGGGCGGTTGATCGCTGTCCCCACCCTCGGCCGGATCCGCCAGGACGCCAGCTCCGAGGGCGCCAGGTCCGTGCGCAGCGCCTCGCCCGGCACCAGGCACCGGCTCTGCCCGATGGCAGCGTCCTGCCGGCAGGCGACCGACTCATCGAGCCGGACCCGGACCACCTGTGCGGCGATGGGCAGGTGCACCGCGGCCGACACCGGCCGGGGGGTGGGGTTCGCGATCCGCACGATCCACCCGTCCCCGTCGTCGGCCGGCTTCCAGGCCGACAGCTGCGCACCCTCCACCTCGATACCCCGCTGCTCGGCCTGGGGCGGCGAGGTGGAGAGCACGAAGGCGTGCAGCGGGGTGCGCCACGCCCAGGCTGCCGCCGTGAGCGCGGCGTCGTCGTCGCCCATCCGCAGCCCCAGCCGGAAGCGGCGGGTCCCCGGGCTCTGGGCCTGTGGGGTGGCCACAGGTGGTCCGGCACCCATGGTCCGGGTCCTGAGGTCGTGATAGCCCAGCCGACCCACGGCACGCAGCAGCGTCACCGCCAGCTCCACACCCCGGGGGGTCTCGGTGGCCGCAACCTCGTGGAGGCCGGACACCAGCGCTGCAAGCCGCTCGCCGTCCCTGCCCACGGCGACGAATCGGTGCGCCGGTTGGGTACCCGGATCCGACTCCGCACCTGCCACCTCGGGCAGTGACGGAAGCCCCGTCGGCACCGGGTGCACCTGCCACGCGGTCCCACCGTCGGTCACGAAGTCCGCTGCTTCCACGCCGGTCGGCAGGTGGAGGCGCAGCCGGTGATCCTGGGCCACGGTGTCGACCTGGACCTCGAGGCCGATCGTGTCGCTGCCGTGGACGAGACGGACCACCAGCCGCGCGGTACACGGCACGCGCGCCGTGCTGCGCCGGTCGCGGTCAGCGGTCAGACCTGCCGGCAGGTCGGCGGCGAGGTCGACCTGCAGTTCCTCCGCGACCGGGCCGCGCTGCCTGGTCACCGCGACGAGGTCGAGGGTGAGCTGTTCGTCCTCGAGGGGCGGATCGTGGTTGTAGGTGTCCCCGCGTTCCCCGCCGTCGACGAGCCGGGCCAGACCCGAACGCCGGCGCCCCGTCCGACGGTCCCTCACCGCCAGGGTGCCCGCCGCCTCCACCTCCACCTCGAACCGTGCGTTGGCGATGTGGCGACCGTCGTCCCGGGTCACGGCATCGTCGAGGGGCGCCACGGTGCCGGCGACGACCGCAGCGCCGTCGTCCGTGGCGGGGTCGACACCGGCCACCCCCTGCTCGAGGTCCAGGGTGAGGCAGGACCATCCCGAGGGTGGGACGCCATCGACGACGGTCCGCAGCTGCCAGCGACGCAGGTGCCCCCAACGCGGTGGTGTGGCGATGTCGGTCACCATGTCGTGGCTGGTGCTCCCGACCACGGCCTCCAGGGGCAGCTCGGTGCCCGCGGCATCGCGCAGGCGCACCGGCCGCGCGGCGGCGTCGAGGTGGACCTCCACCCGCACCTCACCACCACCGGCCCTGGCCACGGGGTTGTACACCGCGAGATGGACACGATCGCCGGGCGTCGCGGTGATCGTCGGCGCGGGGGTGGCGGTGGTGACGGTCCGGTGGGCTGGTGCCAGTCCGAGCCTGGCCGCGGCACGCTCCGTGACCTGGGTGCCGAGCTCGAGGGCACGCCGGTAGCGACGGAGGGTGTCAGCCGCCACCTCGTCGGTCGCGCAGCCGCAGACGGAGTCATGGGGGTGTCCGAGCAGGAGCTGCTCCCACGCCGCGTCCAGCAGCCCTACCAGGGTCTGGTCCTCCGGCAGCTCCGCAGCCGCTCCCCCGGGTGCAGTTGCCGTCAGGGCCCGCGCCACCAAGGGCTCGGCCAGGCCCTCGAGGAGCGCCTGCGCCGCGGCGTTCGCCTGCTTGAGCTCGGGGCGCACCGAGAGCACGCCCGCCAGCAGGAACGCCCCACCCACACCGGGCTGACGCAGCGCGCCGCTGACCACCGGCAATCCGGGACGCTCCACCGCCGCCAGATGAGCCTCCAGGGTGGACGGCACCACCGGGGGGTCCTGCGGCAGGGCTGCCAGACGGTCCGACAGGTCGCGAGGCGCGAGGTGGTCCCCACCGTTGAGCAGCAGCCACGGCCCCTCGGGCAGCTCCGCACGACGCGCAGCGAGCCAGTCGGAGAGGCGCGCCGCAGCTCCCTGCGGCTCCCACAGCACCGCAGGCTCGTAGTAGCGGCTACGAAGGGTGATGACCTCCGTGCCGTCCGGGGCGCGCCAACGGAACACCGGCACCGCCGGGTCGGCGCCGCGCCACACCAGGGCGTGGGTGATACCGAAGCCGGCCAGCAGGCTCGGCAACTCCGGGGGATGACCGAACATGTCCGGGCAGTAGCCGACCTCGGTGCGCCCGCCGAGCTGCGCTGCGCAGCGCGCACCGCGTGCGAGGTTGCGGATGAGCGCCTCCGTCGACACCAGGGTCATGTCGGCGAGCACGAACCAGGGCCCGATGCGCAGCCGCCCCTCGGCCACGTGCGCAGCGATGCGCGCGCGCTGGTCCGGCCGCACGGCGAGGTAGTCGTCCACGACGCTGGTCTGTCCATCGAGCAGGAAGGTCGGCAGCTGCCCGGACTCGAGCTGGTCGAGCACCGCGTCGACCAGCTCCACCAGCCGGGCACGGAAGCCATCGAAGGTCCGGTACCACTCCCGGTCCCAGTGGACGTGCGTGACGACCTCGACGCGGCTCACTGCGGCTCCTGGTCGGCCGGTGTGGGGGTCCCCTCCACCGCGTCGACCAGGCTACGGGTGATCAGCTGCGGCCTGGTGATGGCCGTGCCCACCACCACGGCCCAGGCTCCCGCAGCCAGGGCAGCCCGCACCTGCTCGGCCGTGCCGTACCGCCCCTCGGCGATCACCGGCACGGTCAACTCGTTGGCCAGCGTCGCCACCAGCGCCAGGTCAGGGTCATCGGGGACCGGTCCACCGACGTAGCCCGACAGGGTGGTGGCGACGACATCGGCACCGGCGGCGACCGCTGCGCGACCCTGCTCCAGGTCGGCAACGTCGGCGAGCAGGCCAGCACCGTGCCGGTGGACCGCAGCGACCGTGTCGCGGAGCGGACGGCCGTCGGGGCGGGGCCGGTCGGTGGCGTCCACGGCCACCAGCTCAGCGCCGAGACCGGCGACCTGCTCGGCGAGCGCCACCGTCGGGGTGATGTAGACCCCCTCGCGCCCCTGCTTGACGAGTCCGATCAGGGGCACCTGCACGGCCGCTCGGATCGCCGCGAGGTCGTCGAGACCCTCGGCCCGGATGGCGGCGGCACCGCCGACGACCACGGATCTGGCGAGCCGCGACATCACCTCCGGCCCACTGAGTGGATCGTCGGGAGGTGCCTGGCAGGAGACGATCACGCCGCCGCGCAGGCGGGTCAAGGTGCGGGTGAGGGGCGGGGCGGTGGGCGCGGTCATGACCACTCCATGTCGGGCGAGGTAGGTCGGGGCGGGCTCGCGAGGCGCTCGGCCACGACCGCGGCCAGGTCCCCGAGGGTGCGCGGCGCGGTCCCCGCCGGCGCCTCGCCGGCGGCCGCGAGCAGCCCGTCGGCCACCGCCAGGGTGCGTGCACGATCCGCACCTTCCAGGGGATCGTCGGGCCGCACCTCCAGGCGGCTACGGGCCCGCGGACCGTCGGTGGCGCCGACGGCGCAGAGCAGTTGCACAGCGGACCACCGTGGATCGTCGCGGTGGACGTCCGGTGCCCAGGCGAGCTCCGTCCCCAGCTCCACCAGGGTGCGCTGCACCCGCAGCCGTCCCCGCGGGGAGTCCACCACCGCGCTCGGATGCGACCCGGTGCGCACCGACACGGCGGCCAGGACTCCCGCTGCGGTCCCGCTGGACCACTCCACGGGGTGGACGCGGTAGGCACCGTTGCTCAGGTGGGTGGTGCCGATGGTCTTGCCCGCCGCCACCAGGTTGACCGGAGCGTCCGCCACCAAGGAGCTCAGCGGGAGCTGGAAGGGGCGTGTGGGGTCGTTGCGGCTCCCACGGTCGCCGACGGCGGGGTGCACGTCCAGGGGGTACCACCCGACGCCGCCGCTGTCGGGGAAGCTGGTGGCGCGGGCATCGGCGTGCCCGTCGGCGAGCAGGTCCTCTGCGGTGACGACCGTTCGAGCGCGCAGACGCCGCGCCTCGCGGACGTAGGGCTGGGCCGCGAAGCCGTCGGTGGTCATGGCCGCGTGTGGATCGAGCTGGAGCTCGGGATGGCCCCAGCCACCGTCATCGCGGGGCGCCTCGGTCTGCAGCCAGTGGACGAGACCGACGGTCAGTCGGCGGGCGTCAGCCACCACCACGTCGCGGTCGGGGGCTGACACCAGGTCGGCGCCGACGTAGTCGTTGCCGGGCCAGTTGATCACGGCGAGCTCCGGACCACCGAGCCGCTCGGCATCACGCAGCCGCCGGTAGGTCCAGAAGGGCGGCGGACCGCCGGGCACGGGGACGTACATGCCGAACCGGCGTGGGTTGCCCTCGGCGTCGGGGACGTCGAGGGTGAAGGGCTGGGTGTCACGCATCGCCGCGTAGCCGGCAGGCCGTGGCACCGTCGGTCCGGGCCGTGGGTCCCGGCGCAGGACCGCACACACGGTGATCGCCTGGGTGCGGCCGGGATCAGCCTGCTCGGGCGCGAACCGCTCGCCGGTGGCCGCCCGCGCTTCGGCACCCGTCACCCACGGCGCCTGTGCCATCTCGAGCAGATCGCCCAGCTCGGTGGCGTCCACCACCACCCTGGGACGCAGGTGCAGGGAGCCTTCAGGTGTCGCGGCCTCCAGGCGGTCGACACGGTCACCCGCTCGGTGGATCGACCGCACCGTGGTGCCGAGGAGCAGCTCGAAACGGCCGGTGGCGCGCAGGCGCTCCAGCAGCTCCTCGAGGACGGCCGCGCCGACGAGCGGCTCGAAACACAACCGGCTCACCCAGCCGTTGCCGGGATTCCTCCACACCTCGGGCGGCGCCCCGGTGGGGGCCTGCCGGCGGTAGTGCGCTCGGATGCGGTCGCGGAACCAGCGGTAGCTGGCCGGCGCACCGGCCGTCTCGATCAGCGGGTGTTCGTCCAACGGGGCGACCAGCTGCTGTGTGATCTGTCCACCCACCCGCGTCCCGGTCTCCAGCAGGGTCACGTCGGCCCCCGCATCGACGGCTGCAACCGCGGCGGCGACGCCTGCCAGGCCACCGCCGACGATGACCACCTGCCGGTCCCGGCGCGGCTCGGGCGGGCACTCAGCCATCGGCCGCCACCACCTCGATGTCGCAGGCGAAGGTCGAGGACCAGACCAGCCGTGTGCGCTCCGCCACCAGCCGCCACCGTTCCCCCAGCTCCCCGAGTGCGCTCAGCTCACCGGCGAGGCGCTCGGCGATGGTGGCCGCCAGGTGCGCCGCCGCCGTCGCCGTGCGCGGCTCGACCGCCAGGCCGGCTGCCCGACGCTCGGCCCGCAACGCGGTGCGCACCCGGGCCATGTAGCCGACGTCCTCGACCAGTCGGTGGACCAGCAGGCGTTCGTGGGCGCTGCCGGGTCCGCCGAGCCCACGACCGACGACCGCCTGCGCCAGGGCGGAGCCGAGGGTGTTCCCAGCGGTGTTCCAGCCCGCGTAGGCCCCGAGCGCGGCCAGCACGCCGTGTTCGGCGAGACGCTCGACCAGCGCGGGCGAACCACCGTTGGGGAAGGCGGTGTCGGCGACCGCCACCCAGGCGCCCGCGTGGACCAGGTCGGCGATGTCATCCGCGCACCGCCGGTGGCGTTGGTCACGGGCCGCGTCGGGCTCGGGAGGTGCCAGGGCCCAGTCGCCCTGGGGCTCGGGCGGCAGCACGACCAGCACGACCTCCGCGTCCCGCAGGTCGGTGACCAGCCGTCCACCCACGGCGTCGACCTGCGAACGGGCGGTGGCACGGATCGGTACGGCCTCGTACGGTGCGACACGGCCCAGCCCGGGTGCGTCCACCAGCGCCACACGAGGCCGCTCGACACCACCGCGCAGCGCGCGCACCACGCGGACGCCGGCGATCTCGTCGGCACCGGCGTAGCGCTCGAGCGGTGGCGGCGACCCGAGGGCTGTGACCCAGTGGTCGAGCCACGCTGCCTCCGCAGCGGGCAGACCATCCGGCGCGGTGTCGTCGGCGCTGAGCACGAGGCGGTCGAGGACACCCTCGCTCGCCAGGGCGAGGGTCGCGAGCAGCAGGGTGTGGTTGCGCAGCCGTCGCCGTGCCACATCATCACGGACCTCGCGCGGGAGGCTGCGCCGGGCGGTGTCCACCGCTGCGTCGTCGCCACGGTGCAGCGCTCGGGACCAGGTGGCGAGCGACCGGCCGTGCTCGGCCCAGTAACCGGGCTCCTCGGTGGCGTCGTCGAGGTCGGGGAGTCGGGTGACCACGGCGTAGGCGTCGAGGGTCAGCGAGGGCCGCGCGTGGCGCAGGCGACGCAGGACCGACAGGCGCGCCAGCACCTCGTCGCTGGGGTCATCGCTCAGCCGCGAGGCCAGCAGGCCGCCGTGGCACAGCCCGTCGATGGACACCACGGCGGTGTCGGCGTGGGAAGCGGCCCCGGTCAGCCAGTCGGCCAGGACCACGGGATCGCCCGCCCGGCGTCCATCCGGCCGGGCCTCAGCCGGTGGTAGGTGCAGCCGGGCACCGACCACATCGGCGAGCAACTGCGGGTGGCGCAGGTGGACAGGCCGCTCGTCGGCGGGGAGCAGGACGATGTCGCTCACCCCTTGACCGCTCCCTCGCCGACACCGCGGAAGAACTGCTTCTGCAGGGCGATGAAGAGGATCAGCACGGGGATGATCGCGATGATCGTGCCCGCTGCGATCAGGCGCTGGTCGGCCGAGAACTGCCCGTCGAGGAACACCAGCCCGACGGTCAGGGTGAACTTCTCGGGGTCACGCAGCACGATCAACGGCCACAGGAAGTCGTCCCAGGCGGTCATGAAGCTGAAGATGGCCACGACCGCCAGGGAGCCCCTGGCTGAGGGCAGCGCGATGTGCCAGAACAGCTGCCACTCGTTGGTGCCGTCGACCCGCCCTGCCTCCTCGAGCTCCGGATGGAGCGAGACGAAGGCCTGGCGCATGATGAAGATCGAGAGGACGGTGACCGTGATCGGGAGCGCCGCTCCGGTCAGGGTGTTGATCAGGCTGAGGTCACGTGCCACGAGGAACACCGAGATCATGATGACCTCGAAGGGGATCACCAGCGTGGCGATCATCGCGGCGAAGAGGGGTTCACGGCCACGGAAGCGCATGCGCGCCAGTGCGTAGCCCGCCATCGCACCGAAGAGGCAGTTGCCGGCGACCACCAGCAGCGCGACGTAGCCGGAGTTGGTGAGGTAGTTGACCAGCGGCAGGGACCGCATCACCGCCACGTAGTTGCCCAGGGTGGGGTCCGAGGGGATGAACTCGGGGGGGAAGGCGAAGATGTTCTCCCCCGGCCCCTTCAGCGAGGTGGAGATCTGCCACAGGAAGGGACCGACGGAGATCACGAGCACGAACAGGAGCAGGGCGTAGCGGCCCAGCGTGCCCAGCAGGCGGCGACGGCGCGCACGTCGGCCGGCATCCAGGATGGCGGCACCGCCGGGACGGGAGGCGTCGGGGACGGTCTCGGGTGCGAGGGTTGTCACGGGTTCGCCCTCCGTCGCGTGACGATCTGTGAGAGGAGCGTGAGTCCGAGCACCACCACGAACAGCACGAGGCTCATCGCCGAGGAGTACCCGAGCTCCAGCCCCGAGAAGCCCCGTTGGTAGATGTAGAGCACCAGCGTCTCACTGGCCCGGTTCGGACCACCGCCGGTGAGGACGAAGGCCTCCGTGAAGACCTTGACCGCGTTCAGGGTCACCAGCGTGCCGACCAGCACCATCGTCGGACGCATCAACGGCAGGGTGATCGACCACAACCGGCGGATGGGGCCGGCACCGTCCAAGGCCGCCGCCTCGTACAGGTCCTGCGGGATGTTCTGCAGCCCGGCGATGTAGATGACCATGTAGTAGCCGAGGCCCTTCCAGATCGTGACGATCGACACGCTGATCATCACCAGCGCCGGATCCGACAGCCACCGCAGCGGCTCGTTGATCACCCCGAGGCGGTCCAGCACGAAGTTCACCAGGCCGTCGCTGCGCAGCATCCATCCCCATATCAGCGCGGCGACGACCATCGAGGCGACCACGGGTGAGAAGAACACCACCCGGAAGAAGGTCATCCCCTTCAGCTTGGCGCTCACCAGGATCGCGATCAGGAGGGGGAGCACCACCAGCGCGGGCGTCACGATGACCGTGAACAGCGCGGTGTTGCCGAGCGCGTTCCAGAAGAAGTCGTCGCCGGCGATACGGCGGAAGTTGTCGAGCCCCGTGAACCCGCCCCCGCGCAGGGTGTGGGTGTCGGTGAAGCTCAGGGCGGCGGTGTTGACCACCGGCCACCACATGAAGACCGTGAGGAGCACCAAGGACGGTGCCAGGAACAGCCACGGCGTGTACCAGCGTCTCCCGATCATGCCCGGTCCTCCCACGACCCGGTGGAGTGCCCGGGGCCACGCGTTGGGGGATGCGTGGCCCCGGGCGGGTAGGTCAGCTAGCGCGGCGCTGCAGGATGTCGTCGACCTCAGCGGTGGCTGCGTCCAGGGCCTCCTCAGCCGTGAGGTCACCGAGGATCGCCGACTGGACGTTGGAGATGATGGCGTTGTTGACCTCCTCGTCCACCACCACGGGCCGCAGGTTGGCCGCGTCGGGCAGCTGCTCGGCCGCCACGGAGATGGCCTCGGCGAAGTCCGCGTCACCCTCGTCCGGGTCGGTGAACATCGGGTCCTCCAGGGCATCCACGATGCTCGGGAAGATCAGCACCTGCTCGGCGAAGGCCAGCTGGTTCTCGCCGTTGGTCATGTACTGGGCGAAGGCGTGGGCCAGGTCCGGGTTGTCCGTGCTCTCGGGGACCAGCAGGCCCATCACTGACATCCCGGTCACGCCGGCGGGTCCGGTGATCTGCGGGGCGACACGGGTGTCGGCCGCGATGTCGGGCGCGTTCTCCTCGATGATGTTGAGGAAGTTGGGACCCGTCGGGAACAGGGCGATGTTGCCCGCCTGGTAGGCCTCGATCTCCTGGCGATGCCCCTCGGTCACCGAGTCCGGGCTGATGGCGCCGTCCTCGTAGAGCGAACGCAACTCCTCCACCAGCTCCACGGCCTCCGGGGTGTTGAAGGTCGCCTCGGTGGCATCGTCGTTGGTGATCTCCACGCCGAGCTTGACCAGGTCGATGACGAAACGGTTCTCCAGGGCCGGGTGCATGCCGCGAGCGTCGGTGTTCTCCGCGACGGTGCGTGCGGTCTCGAACAGCGCTTCGAAGGTCTCGGGGGCGTCATCGGGGTCGAGACCGGCCTCCTCCAGCAGGGCCGCGTTGTACATCGTGACCTCGGTCGAGAGGTACCACGGGTAGCCGAAGGCGCCGTCGATCCCCGGGTAGCGGAAGGAGTCCCACGCCCCCTCCACGTAGTCGCCCCGGACCTCTGCGCCCGCCTCGTCGAGGTCCACGAACTGCCCCTCCACGGCGAGCGGGAAGGACAGGTCGGGGTTCAGGTTGATGACGTCCGCCAGGGTTCCGGCGGAGGCGTCGGCCAACAGCCGCTCCTGTGCGCCCTCGAAGGGCACGTCCACCCAGTCGATCGTGGCCTCGGGGTGCTCGCTCTCGAAGCTGGCGATGACCCCCTCGATGTACGCATCGAAGTCAGGTGACAACTGCAGGGTGGTGAAGGTGATCTCACCGCTGAGTGCGGCTGGCTCGGCCTCCGCCTCCTCATCGACCTCCTCGGTCGGCTCGTCCGACGTCGCATCGGTGTCGGGTTCGGCGTCGGGCTCCTCCACCTCTCCGGCGGTGCCGCACGCTGCGAGCACCACCGTCAACGCCACGAGCGCCGCCACGGGGCCTCGCCTGGTCCGGATCATGGCACTGCTCCTCATCGCTTACTCCCATGGTCACCGGCCGCCCACCTGGCTGGCCGGTCTTCATGCCAGACTGCACCTCGGGCCGAAAGTTGTCAATACCAATTTGGAGAGGTCGACCCATCTCCCGCCTAGTTCACCCGATGAACGCGGTATGGGCGCGATCTTCTCGCAGCCTGGCGTCCCGCCACGCGATGTGGTAGATACCACTCGGCACGCTGTCGGGGAGCGGAGAGGGGCAGAGATGTCGGATGCGATGCCACCGTCGGAGGTCGATGCCGAGCTGCGCCCGCACCCCAAGTACGCGCAGGTGCGCGACGGCGTGCTCGCCCTGATCAGCGACCTTCCGGCCGGCAGCCCGATCCCGCCGGAACGCACGTTGTCGAGCCGCTTCGGCGTGTCGCGGGTGACCCTGCGCCGGGCCGTCGACGACCTGGTGCGCGAGGGGCTGCTCGTCCGCCGCCAGGGCAGCGGCACCTACGTGGCCGAGGACAAGATCACCCAACGGATCTCCACCACCTCCTTCAGCGAGAACATGCGGCGACGGGGACTGGTGCCGAGCAACCGTGTCCTGTCCTTCGATCGGGGCCCCGCGGGCGCGCGCGCCGCCCGCCAACTGCAGATCTCCCCCACCGAGGAGGTGGTGGAACTGGTGCGCCTCCGCCTCGCCGACGGTGAGCCCATGGCCCTGGAGACCGTGGCCATGCCCGCAGGTCTCGTGCCCGGGCTCGCGCCGGAGGACGTCGCCCGAGGATCGCTGTACGCCCTGCTGGACGAGCGGTACGGGCTGCGGGTGGTCGCCGTGCAACAGGTCATCGAGCCGACGGTCACCTCCGAGGAGGAGTCCGCGCACCTCCAACAGCCGCTGCACGCACCCGCGCTGCTGGTACGCACCACCGCGCGAGATGACACGGGCCGCGTGCTGGAGTTCGCGCGCTCACTGTTCCGCGGCGACCGGTACGCGATCGTCGCCGAGGTGACCGCCGGCCCGGACGGCGACTCCGGCATCGAACTGTCGGGAGTGGTCACCTCCG